>DASTFP010000043.1:0-30752 GCA_035719865.1 Terrimicrobiaceae bacterium
CAAAACCGCCAACAAGCCATTGGAGATTAAGCCACAGGAGAAATCTGTTTGGATCTGCATGTGCGGGCTTTCAAAAAACCAGCCATACTGTGACGGTTCACACAAGAAGGTCGCCGATGAAGAAGATGGCAAAACCTACGAATACGACTCTGATGGGCATCGCCGAGAAGTAACGACCTGAAGGTTCCGAGCGGTGCAGTTCAGACTTCCGTTCCTCTCTTATGAGTTTTGCGAGCTAGAACGATGCTGAAGCGCGGAGATGTCTTCGCCGCAAAATTCGAGCCTCCAAATCTGCCCGTCGTAGATTGGGGGAGAGCGGCCCCCGGGCGAAACCATGCCCCCTCTCGCTTGGCGCTGACGCGAAAGCATGCTTTTCGCTATTAGGCGGCAATAACGCCTGGAGGCGTTCGGCAATCTCTCATTCGCTTACTGTCTCCGTGCGCCAGCAATCGGCATGTCCTTTCCCCGAACAGAATGGCCCTCAAATGGCCCACGGCTTATTACGTTGGGTGGCGCGCTCGTCATTGATTATCAGGAAAGCCAGCACCCGGATTCGAACCGGGGATCTAACTGATTACAAATCAGCGGAATTCTGATGTCCCCACGCTCCCTGAAACAAGAAAAGACCAAGCACAGATGCCTGAACGCGCAGATATTCCTCACGCCGGGCCAAGCTGCTCGCTTGGCGTCGATGAACTCGGCAATAACCTCCGCAAGTGCCTTGTGTCCTCCGACGCATTGCTTCAAAAGGCGGCTCGAAAACATGGAACGGAACCTGACGAGGGGAGCGTGGCAAGCGTGGTCCTGATTGGAAGCCGCCAGGGACGAAGAGGCCGGCTGAAGCACTACGACGAGGAATAAGAAGCTTTAGTCACGACCCAAGAGGTGGAGCCAACCAAATAGTTTCTCGCCAAGATGCGGGGTGAGAAGCGCATCTATGAAAGATGATCGAATGCCTGTCGTAGGAACACCGAAGGACTGGGTGGCACTATGGCCGACTCGCCGCTGAGGCTTTTTTAACGGCAGCGCCGAATTTTATTAACTCGCGCACACGATCGAGATTTGAGAGAACATATGGTCATGAACGATGACTATGCATTCATTGATGGCTGTGGCAACCGTCGATGGAATACCCTCATGGGGAAGTCCGCTAGGCTCGTCTGGAAAAGCCATTCTACTGCCAACAAATCATTTTGTGCAGTTCTTTGTTTTGTCCTCCTACTAAGCCTCAGCGGATGTTTAGTTAATCGCACACGATCAACTATTGACGACCATAAGACCGCATACGCTATGACGCGCGAACAAGCACGCGACATCGTGAAATCGTCAATCGCGGCATTTATTTCGCCCGACTATGTCAATCAGACTGCAACGGATAGCCTTACCGCCTCAGGATACATTCGGGCGGGAATAGACACCCAAACAATTAATGTTACCGCCATTCCCGCGACTGGGCGCGACGCAGCCAGCCGCACAAAAAGCGGATATGGCTTTCTACTCAATGACCGAGGCACGATCGGGTACGATCCTACGCCGGACGAGATTTGGAAATATGTGCTGAAACGGGCGAATCAGGTCGGGACTCCTTTTCGCGTAACAATCGCAGAGTAAGGTCGTCCCACCGAATTTCATCAGCAACCCGTAGGCCACCCCTGGCAAAACCGGCCCCCCTCTCGAAGGCGGCCAATAAAAAAAGTTCTGCCAATAGGGACGAGGCGAAGAACGGTGAGGAAGGCGAGGCTTGGCATGATTTGCAACCCTACGCGCGCAAGGCAATGACGAGTATGTGATCGTTCATACTGGTGGGAAGTATTGCTCGCCGACGAGCAGAGAAGAGCGACCGACGAGGCCGATGCCGACGTGCAATTCAAGCGCCACCGGGAGGGCGCGGAAAGTTTCGGACACTTTCGGACACGAGGTATGCAAATATCTGCGCGATTCCTGCATTGGGGGCAGACACCACAAAGCCGTACGAATGCTGATTCTATGCGGAATTGCCGCAGTTTAGCGCATGTTTCGCACATGGCACTAAACGGTACTGCAAGCCGTCGCCGGCGCTCCGAACGCATCACTTGCACCTCGTGCCATTTAGTAGCCCGCTCTGGCTGGAGCGTCTGGCGTTCCGGGATCGGCTTCGAAGCGACCGTGATCTGGCGTCCGAGTACTCGGAGCTGAAGAGGGCTTTAGCCGCCAAATTCAAGCTCGACCGTGAGGCGTACACAGACGCGAAAACACCGTTTGTGCAGCGTGTGCTGGCTCAATCCCCGCACGAAGGGCTTAAGGATGCGAAACTGCTCGACACCCTGGTTTCATCAGAGCTCACCCGGGGCATGCCGCATGGCGACCGACCGCCTGTGGAAATCCCGATCGGATCCTTCGATGCGACCGAATTTCCTTACGGCAAAGGCGGTCGTGCGGCATATGGCGAAGCAGGCTCGGGCATGGTTCTTATGCTGCCGACACTCGCTGAAAAATCGCCAGCTTCGTGGCCTTCCCGGCCTCGGATTGCCCAAGCGCAATGACCGGCGCCATCGCCAAACATCACCTACGCCTCGCTTGTGGACCTAGGGAGGAACAACTGGAAGCCCTTGATTTCATATTGGGCTTCCGACATTTCGAATCTGCATTCAATGATTTCTCGTATCGACCACATTGTTCTCACTGTTGAAGATGTCTCCCGTTCGGTCACGTTCTATACAAGAGTGCTCGGCATGCTTGAGGTCTCATTCGGAGCTGGACGCACTGCGCTCGGCTTCGGACAGCAAAAGATCAATTTGCATCAGAAAGGACATGAGTTTGAGCCGAAAGCCTCCTCTCCAACGCCGGGGTCGGCCGATCTCTGTTTTGTTGCAGACGTGCACCTCGACGCGGTAATTTCCAGACTTCAGGAGAACGGCATCAAAATTATCGAAGGTCCCGTCGAACGGACGGGTGCCTGCGGCCAGATTCTCTCGGTCTACTTTCGAGATCCAGACTCGAATCTAATCGAAGTATCCACCTATCTTGAAGAAAGCAACGAAAGGGCCTGAGCCTTTGAGCGACTATGGAAGGGTCGCCGGTTGGGTAAAAGACAGGCCCTTCGTCGGTGCGAACTGAATCGTGTGCGCCGGACTCCGACATCAGCAACCAGCCAGGAAATAAATTTCGTCCAATACCTTGCTTCGGGCGTTTATGTTATCGATGAACGATCCGTTGTTTGCGGCCGGGTGGTTCCTTCGCTTATCCCTGGCGGCGGGCTTCCTTTCCGCCGTCGCCGATCGCTTCGGACTGTGGGGACCGCCAGGCACGCCGAATGTTGCATG
The DNA here is from genome assembly GCA_035719865.1 of Terrimicrobiaceae bacterium. Taxonomy (GTDB): domain Bacteria; phylum Verrucomicrobiota; class Verrucomicrobiia; order Chthoniobacterales; family Terrimicrobiaceae; genus DASTFP01. The sequence continues at coordinate 3,303 of DASTFP010000043.1, forward strand.
GGGAGACTGGCAACCGTTCGTCGAATACGTGGGAAAGCTGAATTGGTTTGTACCAAGAAGCGTCATCCCCGTTTGGCTTGGGCGGCAACGTTAGCCGAAGTCCTAATCGGGCCTCATCATCGGGTGGCAATTGCGATGGGTCGCTCTTGCGGGAGGCTTGCTGCTGCTGTCGTTTGCCGTCACAATGACGATTGCACTCGGGATCAAGGCTCCTCTGGACTTCTCAGTGTTCGCGTCCGCCGCGGGAGCTTTTCTCCTGGCGGCAGTCAGTGGCGAGCGGCTGCAGAAAGACAGGTGAAGCACATGGTCTCATGGAGGGAGCAACGGCACCGCACGCCCGCACGCCTCAGCCGCGAAAATGTATGCTTATGCTACGGTTCACGACCACTGAAATAGTTTCATCGGCTGCTTTTGCAGATATCCTTCGTCGCTCAACTCTTAGCGAAAGACGCCCGGTTGATGACGCCCGTTGCCTCCAGGGGATGATCGAGCATTCGAATCTCGTCGCCACAGCCTGGCACGATCAATTGCTCGTCGGTATTGCCCGCTCGGTTACGGACCTTCATTATTGCTGTTATCTTTCCGACCTCGCTGTGGATGTTGCCTATCAGCGCCAAGGAATCGGAAGGCGATTGATCCAAATCACCCAGAATGCATTAGGTCCGCGTTGCACGATTATCCTGCTGTCGGCGCCGGCAGCCGTGGACTATTATTCGCACCTTGGTTTCGATCGCCATGACCAAGCTTGGGTGCTGGCTCGGACGAAGAGAGTGCTCTAGCCGGGATCATAAAGATCCTGTTCACGAAAGGAAGCTTCGGGCCTCCTCATTTCGAGTCGTGGAAAATGATTCCCAGCGTATTCCGATGGCCGGATCGTATGCGGCTTACACCATGGCGCAGGTTGACACGGTATGGCCCGCGGGTTCCCTGAACCGGTCGGTGACGGACCGCGAAAATCACTCCGTCACCTTGCTTCAATCCGACGACCTCGGCGCGGGATTGCATCCGCGGCCGCTGTTCCGTCAGCACAAACTCTCCGCCGGTGAAGTCCTCGCCTGGAACTGACAGCAAGAACGCGACTTGCAAGGGAAAGACATGCTCTCCGTAAACATCCTGGTGCAGGCAATTGAAATCGCCCTCACCATACCGGAGAAGGAGAGGCGTTGGCTTGGTTTGGCCGGCATCGTGGCAGCGCGTCAGGTAGTCCTCGTGTCCGGCCGGATAAGTCGCATCGATGCCCATGATCTCATTCCAGCGGTTGGCTAATGCAAAAAGCCGCGCATAGAGGGCCGCCCGCAAGGCGACAACAATCTCAGGAAGGGGATAGGCAAAGTATTTGTATTCACCCCGACCGAAGCCATGCCGAGCCATCAGGATTCGGGTACGAAAGCGATTTTCATCGCCGTACATCTCCGCCAAAAACTGGCAATCATCCGCCGCGAGCACGGACCTCGCGGGAGCACAACCGTGCTGATTCAGGTCGTCGATGATCTCCGGCCATTCAAGTGCAGCCACGCGATCCGCGATCGCCAGTGAGTAATCTGCTCCAACGCTCACAGGTTGACCCCTTCGCTTTTGAGCAACGCGCGTTTTCGTTCCACGCCCCAACGGTAGCCTGAGAGACTTCTGTCGGTGCGTAAAACACGGTGACAAGGAATTGCCACGGCAATCGCGTTAGAGGCACAGGCTTGGGCAACAGCGCGAACTGCTCGGGGCAAGCCGATGCGCCCGGCGATTTCCGAATAACTCGCCGTGGATCCTGCCGGAATCTCACGAAGCGCCTGCCAGACTCTTTGTTGGAAAGCGGTGCCTCGAACATCAAGCGGCAAGTTCAAACCGATCTTTGGCGCCTCGACGAAGCCGACAACCTCGGCGACCGTCGCCTCGAAATCGCGATCACCGCCGATCAAATTTGCCTTGGGAAAGCGGTTTTGGAGGTCTTTCGTGAGGACATCCGGGTCGTCGCCCATCATTATGGCGCAGACGCCTTTATCTGAAGCGGCGACGAGAATTGAGCCAAGCGAGCACTCGCCCACCGCGAAACGGATCGTCATTCCGGCACCGCCGCTGCGATAATTCCTCGGCTTCATTCCGAGCATTTCCGAGGAGTTCGCATAAAAGCGGCCATTGGAATTGAATCCCGCTTCGTAGATCGCCTCGGTAACTGTGCTGCGCTTGGGCAAAACTTCCCGCATCCGGGTAGATCGGCGGGCGGCAGCGTAGGCTCTCGGTGTGAGGCCGGTTGCCGCCTTGAAAATCCGGTGGAAATGAAAGCGGCTCATCCTGGCCGAGCTGGCCAGCGCATCGAGATCGGGCAATTCTTCCGCCGCTTCAATGGCGCGGCAGGCGGCCGCCACGGTCGCCGCATGTTGCTCGGCGAGACCCGGCCCGTTCGGCTTACATCGCTTGCAGGGTCGGAAGCCAGCTCGCTCAGCATCCTCGCGGCACTCGTAAAAAGAGACGTTCTCACGACGCGGCGAGCGCGCAGGGCACGAAGGACGACAATAAACTCCCGTGGTTCTGACCGAATAGAAAAATTTGCCGTCGGCGTGTCGGTCCTTTTGAACCACGGCGCGCCACCGTTCTTCATCGCTCGCAGCGCCGGCTTGTCCGTTAGTAGGTGATGTCTTCATATTGTTCGTATTGTTTCTGCGAGCAAGATAACAACCTCCATAAGTTAAGAACTCCGGTTCTTGCTTTCAAATTCGAGAATCCTCTTCTTTCCGAAAAATTAGGCTGGGAAATCTTCGCCAGGGGGAGCGATCGGGAGTTTCTTGCGACGTGCAAACGCGCGGAGGCGCGTTCGTGGATCGCCGCAGCGCGTTGACAAATCGCGGTTCGGGAGAAAAGTTTCCCAACTCTGTGAATACCGTTCTTCGGAATGCGACTGAGGGCGGGATGGGAAGCAGTCGCAACTTAACGCGTCGCTTCGCCGCATGGACTTTGGTTCTGGCGATTGGCGCGGCTCTCACGGCGTGCGCCTCGCGTGAGCCGCCCGTTGCGCGCCGGCTGGGCCCTGCCATGTGCAAGGAAGGACCCCCGGCATGGCGCGCCTCCGATGGTCGCCGAATTATGTATCGAACATGGGGTCCGGCTCAAAACGGCGCCCGGGCCGTCGTCGTGGGGGTCCCGGGTTGGAATGGTACGGCTGGCGACATCGAGCCGCTGGCCCTCTACCTGGCGAAAAGCGGCATCCGGGTTTACTCGACCGGCGTCCGCGGACAGCATGGAGATCTCACTGCGGCGTCCCAGCGAATGAAGGGACACGCCGACGACGGGCGATTTTGGGAGCGAGACTTCACGGAATTTGTCGCATGGGTGCAGCAGCGCCATCCGAATATTCCTCTCTTTCTCTACGGCCAGAGCATGGGCTCCCTCACCGCAATTTTGGTCACGAGCAACGGAGACCTCCCGGACGGTGCCAGGCCATCCGGAATCATCTTGCACTCCCCGGCTGTCGCGATGATGTACGCTTCGCCCCTGCTACGCCTCTGCATCGCAGAACTGCGCCGCGTTAAGCCGAGGGGACTCCTTTTAAGCGTGGGTCTGATCCCTGGAGATAAGCCGGCACTCACCAATAGCGCACAGTTCGACCGATTCTGGGGACGGTCAGTGGACCGCGTGCGGCCAGGCTTCACATGGTCGTTTTTTGATGAGACGCTGAAATTGGGCGGCCGGGCGCGCAAGGCAGTGTCGCAACTGGATGTGCCCGTCATCATCCTAACGGGAGAAAAGGATCCCATCGGAACGGCCGGGGTGGGACAGAGGGCTTTTGCGCGTCTCATGCGGTGGATTCCTGCTCAAGCCAAGGAACGACACCGCTTCGCAGACGGCTACCACGACCTTATCCACGACAGCAACAGGCAGCAGGCGCTCCAGTGCGTGGGGGATTGGCTGGATCGGCAACTTCGAAAACCTGAAGCCTGATCGAGGGGGCCACTTGCACCGAAAGGGAAATTCGATCACAAAGAAGACCAGCAAGATGAACTACAGAGAACTCGGCAAGACAGGATTGAAAGTATCGGAAATCGGTTATGGGGCGTGGGGAATCGGCAAGAGCATGTGGATTGGCGCCTCGGACGACGAATCCCTCAAAGCCCTCCACAGGTCGATCGATTTGGGACTCAACTTCATCGACACGGCCTTGGGTTACGGGGACGGTCATAGCGAGAAGCTCGTCGGCCAGGTCGTGCGAGAACGCTCTGAAACGATCTACGTGGCAACGAAGATCCCCCCGAAAAACGAGGTATGGCCTGCGCAGCCCGGGACGCCGGCAGGAAAAACCTTCCCTTCTGAGCATGTGATGTCCTGCACGGAGAAAAGCCTGAAGAATCTCGGCTTGGAAGCGATCGACGTTCAGCAGTTTCACGTGTGGTCCGACGAATGGGTCGATCAGGGAGACTGGTTGGAAGCCATTCTCAAGCTAAAACACCAGGGCAAAATAAGGCACTTCGGCGTTTCAATAAATGACTACCAGCCGGAAAACGCGATCAAACTGATTGAGACCGGCGCAGTAGATACCGTCCAGGTCATCCACAATATTTTCGAGCAGAGCCCGGAAGATAAGTTGTTTCCCGCCTGTGAGACCCACAACGTCGGCGTCATCGTGCGGGTCGCCCTGGACGAAGGCGGATTGACCGGGAAAATCACGCCGTATACCAAATTTGAGGAAGGTGATTTTCGGGACAGGTATTTTCGCGGCGAGCGAAAACAAGAGGTGTATGAGCGGGTGCAAAAGATCGCTTTCGACCTGAATATCACTCTGGAGCAGACCGCCGAAACCGCGCTGCGCTATGTGTTAAGCCATCCGGCTGTCTCCACGGTCATTCCGGGCATGCGTTCAATTCAAAACGTTGAAAGAAACTGCCAAATTGGAGATGGACGCGGGCTGGCCGCCGAAATGGTTGACAAATTAAAGGCCCATCGTTGGGCTCGTAATTTCTACGAATAAGCCGAGCGCAGAATCTCGCCCCTTTAGCCGGCTGGCTAGTCGAAGAGGAAAACACTCTAAAACCAAAGTGTGAGACGACGAGAAACACGAAAACAGCTCGGAGGAAATGAAAAGCCTTGAGGTCTTGTTTTCGCCTGCCGAGTTTTCGGCTCTCGAGCGCCTCGACTTGAGCGCGACGGTATGCGTTGTGTTCGATGTCCTGCGCGCGACCAGCAGCATGGTGGCGGCTCTAAGCAATGGGGCGAAGGCAATCATCCCCGTGACCGGCATTCCGGAAGCGCTTACTCTTCGCTTGCGGCAGGCCGAGGTGTTGCTCGCCGGTGAGCGCGAGGGAGTGCGAATCCCCGCGCAACTGACCGGCAGCATCTCGTTCGATTTGGGCAACTCCCCGCGCGAGTTCACCAACGAGATCGTTGCGGGAAGAACGATCGTCATGACGACCACGAATGGAACCCGAGCTCTGCGCGCGTGCGCCCACGCCAGGAGGATCCTCGTTTCGTCCTTCCTGAATCTTGGCGCGACTCGGGATACCCTCGAGCAACACGCTCCGGTCCACCTTGTCCTGGTATGCAGTGGCACGCATGAGGAAGCGGCCTATGAGGATGCTCTCTGCGCCGGCGCGCTTTGCGATCTGCTCTGGTCCAAGGCGAGCGCGGGCCATGTTTCTGATTCGGCGCTGATCGCGCGCAAACTATTCCGGCAAGAACAACATGATCTCCTGGCCGCCGTCTCTGAATCGCGCAATGGCAGGCGCTTGCTGTCGCTTCCTGAACTTCGGGATGACGTTCGCTATTGCGTCCAGCGAGACGTTCTGAGCACGGTTCCGGAGATGAACAAGCATGGTCAAGTCCTCCCTGGAGAAGCCTCCCCGTGATCACCGCCCGAGGGTTGCCGCAAACTATGCGATCAGAAGTTGCGTAAGTGATGCGCGAGCAGGTTTGCCAATATCGGGCTTAATGACTAATTCGAGCGCGCCGACACTCTCCAGCGAAAGGTCGTAGGTTTCACGCTCCTGTGTGGTGCCCGGTGGGCTGAAATTGTATTGCTGCCTAACGAACTCAACCGGAGCTTCATTTGCTCGTTGCCACGACAGAGTAAACTGCTGGGTTCGGGGCACGATTTTTTCCTCAAACAAGAGCTTTATTTTGGCAATCTTTTGGGGGGTGTCGAAGACGATGCGGATTTTCTGTTCGCCATCAGCGGCAGCCCGCCAGTAGCTATCGTCGGCACTCAGGGCGAAATCTATGGGATGGTCCGGGTCTTCGGACGTCATTTCGAATCGAGCGATCGCCGCCAAGTCCATCCCCTGAGGCGAGGTCTCCGACGTGTCTTTGATAACAGCTTTGCGGATCATAGGCGGATTACAGCAAATCGAACCATCCAAATCAACCACGACCGCTCGAGGGCGTCGATCAGAAAAGGATCCTCCGCCGACCGCCGGACGAACCTGCTTCCCGAGCTGATGTCCCATTGATACGTTCAAAAAGAGGAACCGTTTTCCATGAAGAAACTGCTTGCGCTCAACCGTGGTGAGATCGCCATCCGAATCCTCCGGGCTGCCTCGGAACTGGGGCTGCGAACGGTCGCGGTTCATTCGCAGGAGGACCGCCTGAGCCTGCACCGCTTCAAGGCTGACGAAGCCTACCTGATCGGGGAGGGAAAAGGTCCGGTCCAGGCCTATCTGGACGCGGAGGGCATTGTGGCGATGGCCGCCGAAAAGGGCGTCGACGCCATCCACCCGGGATACGGCTTTCTTTCTGAAAATCCTGTTCTGCCGCGAGCATGCGAGGCGGCGGGGATTCAATTCGTGGGACCTTCAGCGGAGCTCCTTGAACTCCTGGGCGACAAGACTGCCGCGCGGCGATTGGCGCAGAAGGCGGGGGTGCCTGTGATCCCGGGAACGGAACGACCGGTGAGCAGCCCTGATCTCGCGCGCGGGATTGCGAAAGAGATCGGCTTTCCAATGATCGTCAAGGCAGCATTCGGCGGGGGCGGGCGCGGTATGCGCATCGTTGCCGGTAAAAGAGAATTCGAGGCCAAGATCGCAGAAGCCCAGCAAGAGGCTGCGGCCGCTTTCGGCAACGACGCGGTTTTTCTCGAGCGCTTCATCAGACGCGCAAAACACATCGAGGTGCAGATCCTTGGCGATCGGCACGGCAAGATCATTCACCTGTTCGAGCGCGATTGCTCCGTCCAGCGTCGCCACCAGAAAGTGGTGGAAGTCGCTCCCGCCGTAAACCTCGACTCCAGAATCCGCGAGCAAGTGTGTGAGGCTGCAGTCCAAATCGCCCGCGCGGCCAACTATTTCAGTGCGGGCACTGTCGAGTTCCTCGTCGATGTCGAAACTGGAAACTTCTACTTCATCGAAGTGAATCCCCGCGTGCAAGTCGAGCACACCGTTACCGAAGTCGTGACCGGCATTGACATTGTCCGCTCGCAGATCCTTGTCGCTCAGGGGCACGAGTTGCACGGCCCTCGGATGCACCTCCCCAGGCAGGAGGAGATTCCGCTCTACGGCTTTGCGCTCCAGTGCCGCGTGACAACGGAAGACCCCGCGAACAACTTTGTCCCGGATTACGGCAAGATCCACACCTACCGTTCGCCCGCCGGCTTCGGAATTCGCTTGGACGGGGCTTCGGCGTATGGCGGGGCCGTGATTACGCCGTACTACGATTCGCTGCTCGTCAAGGTCACGAGCTGGGGCGGAGACTTCAAGGAAGCGTGCCAACGAATGGACCGCGCTCTCCGCGAGTTCCGCATCCGCGGCGTGAGGACGAACATTCCTTTTCTCGAGAACGTGGTCAACAACCCGACGTTTCAGTTGGGCGAAGCGACGACGGGCTTCCTCGACGACACGCCGCAATTGTTTCATTTCAAGCCTCCGCTGGACCGGGCGACGAAGCTCCTCAACTACCTCGCTGAGACGATCGTAAATGGAAACAAGGAAGTCGCCGGCAAATCAAAGCCGGCGAACCTTCGGCCGGCGCCTCTCCCCCGGCATGACACTTCCGCCCCGCCGCCCGGAACTCGCCAACTTCTTCAGCAAATGGGTGCGGACGGCTTCGCCAAATGGACTCGAGAGCGAAACCAGCTCCTCCTCACCGACACGACGTTTCGGGATGCGCACCAATCGCTGTTTGCGACGCGCATGCGCAGCTACGACATGCTCGCAATCGCCAACTACGTTTCCCGCAAACTCCATAATCTTTACAGCCTGGAAATGTGGGGCGGGGCGACCTTCGACGTCGCGCTGCGATTCCTGCGCGAAGATCCCTGGGAGAGACTGCAGCGCTTGCGCGAAGCAATTCCGAACATCTGCTTCCAGATGCTCCTCCGCGCCTCAAACGCCGTCGGCTACACCGCCTATCCGGACAACGTCGTGGAGGAGTTCATCTTCGAAGCCGCCGCCCGGGGAATCGACATCTTCCGGATTTTCGACTCGTTGAACTGGCTTCCCAATATGAAGGTGTCCATCGAGGCGGCGCGAAAAAGCGGAAAAGTCTGCGAAGCCGCCATCTGCTACACGGGAAATTTGCTGGATCCCAAGCGCGACAAATACCCGCTGAACTATTACGTCACGAAAGCCCGGGAACTGGAACGCATGGGCGCTCAGATTCTCGCGATCAAAGATATGGCGGGCGTTTGCAGACCTTATGCCGCCGAGAAGCTGGTCAGAACGCTCCGGGAGGAAACCGGTCTGCCCATCCATTTCCATACCCATGACACCAGCGGGATCAACGCCTCTTCCCTGCTGAAGGCCAGCGAAGCCGGTGTGGACGTGGTCGACGGAGCCACCGCCTCGCTGAGCGGCACGACAAGCCAACCCAATCTCAACTCGCTGGTGGCTGCCTTGGCCAATACGGAACGCGATTCGGGTCTCGATCTCAAGAGCATGAATCGATGCGCCGACTACTGGGAGGTCGTTCGCCAATATTATTCTCCATTCGACAGCAGCCCCAAGTCCGGAACCGCCGAAGTCTATCTCCATGAGATGCCGGGTGGTCAGTATACTAATCTCAAAGAGCAGGCCGAAGCGATGGGCCTCGGGCACAAATGGACGGAGATCGCCCGCGCCTACGCCGAAGTAAACATGGCGTTCGGCGACATCGTGAAAGTGACACCTTCAAGCAAAGTCGTCGGCGACATGGCTATCTTCCTGGTGAGCCATGGAACGTCCATTCATGAGCTGGAGCGTTTGGGCGCGAACCACACCTTCACGTTGCCGAACTCTGTCGTGGAGATGTTCTCCGGAGCTCTCGGGGAGCCGGATGGAGGTTGGCCACCGAAGATGGTGGAAGCGGTTTTGCGCGGGCAAAAACCGAAAACCGGACGCCCCGGGGAACATCTCGCTCCCGTGAACATGGAGGAGACGGCTGCGCTCCTCAAAGAGAAGATTGGCAACGCGGCAAGCCGCACGGACCTGATGAGCTACCTCATGTATCCGCAAGTGTTTCTCGCCTTCGCGCAGGAACGGCAGCTCTACGGCGATGTAAGCGTGCTGCCGACACCCCAGTTCTACTACGGAATGGAGCCCGGCGAAGAGATCACCGCCGAGCTGGAGCCCGGGAAAACGCTGATCATCAAATTCCTCGCCGTGGGAGAACCGCACCCGGAAGGAAAGCGCACGGTGTTCTTTGAACTCAACGGCCAGCCTCGCGAAGTCACGGTCCAGGACAAGAGCCTCAAGGCGCAGAAGGTCGAGCGCGCCAAAGCCGACCCGTCAAACGCCGGTCACGTTGGCGCGCCGATACCGGGAGCCATCACAACCATCATGGTCGAAACGGGGGAAACGGTCTCAAAGGGAGATCGCCTGCTCGTAATCGAAGCGATGAAGATGCAGACAACAATTTACTCGCCTGTGTCGGGCAAGGTGATGGAAAAACGCGCCAAAGTCGGCGAGACTGTGGACGCGAAAGATCTGCTGATGGTCATTAGCACGGCAACTTAGCAAAGACTGTCCCCTCGGGGCCTTTCCATAGTGGGCACGACCTCGGCGATGCTTGCAGAATTTCGAACAGCTTACTCTCCTCAAGCGGCCGCCGGAGTTCTTCAGCCCGTTGCGCGGGGTTCGAGAATCATGAACTGATAAGGCGCCAGGGTCAGCGATTCGTGGTCCGGGCCCAGGGTCAATTGATCGCCGGTCCAGTAGTCGAGAAGCCGGCCGGAAACCGGGCCGTGTTCCCTGAAGATGTGCCAGGTGAGAGCCTGATGTCGATCGCTGAAGTTAAAGAGACAATACACACGCCGGTCCTCCCGTGTCCGGAGATAACCCGCCACATGCACGTTATGAAGCGTAAGCCACGTGAGGTTCTTGGTATCGGCAATCATCGGAAGCTGCTTGCGAATCGCGATCAGCTTTTGCGTGGCGGAATAGACCCGGTGCTCGATGCTGTCCTCTTTCTCCGCGCGCTCATTCTTTTTCCAATCGATGACGGGCCGGTGCATCCAGCGGTTATCATAGGCCTTCCCGGGATCCTCGAGGTAGGAATAGTCGTTGGTGTATCCGGCCTCATCGCCGTAAAAGATCATCGGAATGCCGCCGAGCAAAAAGCTGTGCGCCTGCATCATGAGAATTCTGCCGATGGCCATATCGATGGCCGCTCCATCCTTGCTTAGCAACGCCTTTTCCAAGCCGCACAGAGAAGCCAGTGACCCGCTAATGCGAGCGTCGTTTGTCTTGGGATTCACCGAAAAGAGCGCGCCCGTCGCCGGGGATGCCGGATAGGCGCCGGAATAGTATTCCATTATAAATTTGCGATGCTCGAAGGGGCTGAAACCGGCGTGCTGAATCATGTAGTCTTCATAGCCCAGTCCTATGTCATCGTGGCAGCGAGTGTAAGTGATCCAGGTCGCGCCATAGGGTTTTTGCAATATCTCATGCTGGGCGGCCAGCATCACGCGCGTGTCGCCAGTTGCCAGGGCATCCCATTGCAGTGCCATGTGCGTCGCGCCATAAGCCAGGTCGCACTCGCGCGCGGTAAAAAAACCGGTGCCAAAGTATTTCATGATCTCCTTCGGAGCTACGATCGCTTCGCCCAGAATAGCCATTCCCGGCATGGCCACCTGGACGCACTGCTTGAAGAGCCTCAGGAGAGTGTGGGCCTGGGGCAGGTTCTGGCAGGTCGTGCCCAGTTGTTTCCAAATAAACGCCGGCGCATCAATGCGGAGAACGTCGACACCCAGGTTGCCGTAGAAAAAAATGGTGTCGAGCATTTCAAGGAGCACCGCCGGGTTCGTATAGTTGAGATCCCACTGGTAACTGTGAAAGACGGACATCACCCACTTGCCGATCTCCTGGCAATAAGTAAAGTTGCCCGGCGATGATTCCGGGAATACTTCCGGCATGCCGCGCTCAAAGCGGTCCGGGAGGTCCCGGTCGGCATACATATAATAATAGTCTTGAAAGCTGGGTTCTCCCTGCTTGGCCCTCCTCGCCCATTCGTGATGATGCGAGGTGTGGTTAACCACAATGTCGAGCATGAGAAACATTTTTCGCTCGCTCATTCGCTGACGCAGTTCTCTAAGGTCTGCGAGTGTGCCGAAGCGAGGGTCCACCGTCCGGTAGTCGGATACCGCGTAGCCGCCATCGCTTTCGCCATAGGGACTCTCGAAGATCGGCATAAGGTGGAGCAGGTTAATGCCGAGCCGATTCAGGTAGTCCAGTTTCGATTCCATGTCGCCGAGTGTGCCGCTGAAGCGGTCCACATACAGGCTCATGGCTGCAATGCCATTGCTTAGAAACCAATGCCCCTGGTCCAGCTTTTCATCATCCTCATCTTTCAACGCGTCTGGCCGGTCGACAAATGCCCGCGTGATGACCTTCAACATTCTATCAAAGCATTCCTGCGCCTTGGGATGATGCGAATAGATCTCGTCATAAAGCGCCTTGATCGCGGCGGCATTAGCGATAAATCGGGTAAGAAATAGAATTCCGGCGTCGCCCTCGGGAAGATTCTCTTCTTTAACGCATTGGTTGATTTGCTGGTGTAACTGGTGCTGGTACATGACAGGGAGAAGTTGAGCGTTGAGCGTTGAGCGTTGAGCGTTGAGCGTTGAGCGTTGAAAGTTGAGCGTTGCTGCGATGCAGTCAGTCCCCGATACGCCGGAGCGTGACGGCGGCTTGATCGCCTTGGCTGAAGGGAACCGAAGGCGAGTAAAACCCGCTGAGCATTTCAGCGCTCTTCGCAAGAACGACCGTGTAGTGAACATAACCTCCGGAACTCAGAGCCAGGAAGACCCGCGAACCGCGAACAACACCCCGGGCGGAATAGTTGCCCATGGCGCCATTGACCGTGGAACCCGCTTGCTCGAAGCGGATGTCTCCCCAACCGGACTCCCAAGCCTCCCAGGCTCCGGACACGCTGACATTCGCCGTGCCGCGGTTCGCCTGGAGCCACTGATCTGCGGCGAGATTGTTCCGGGCGTACTTTTCCTTCGTGCTACAACTCGCCAGCCCAGCGATAACCACTATCAAAGAAAGCATCCAACCGATTCTCATGTCGACGATTGTTGATCGACCGAGGGCGTTTGTCACTTCCGGCGCTTTCTGAGTTTTCGCTGATCTGTCTTCCGCCAGGGCACATATTCGTAACATCCTGCAAGCGAGTCTCGTGGGCCTCGCGAAGGGGGGGAATGGGAGGAAGCCGATTGCATTTGCCAGATGCGTGAAGGATTCTGTGGGGGAGATTCGGGCAACCGAACACAAGTTATGAACAAGGCATGAAGAAACCAGTGATTCTCACCGTTGACGACGACGTGGACGTCCTTCGGGCGGTGGAGCGGGATTTGCGGCGGCAGTACGGAGAGCGTTTTCGCGTGATGCGAGCCGACTCGGGCGCGGCGGCGTTGGAATTGGTCCAGCAGCTCAAGCTGCGAAATGAGCCGCCTGCGCTGTTTCTGGTCGATCAGCGGATGCCCCGGATGTCGGGCGTCGAGTTCTTGGAGCAGGCGCTGAAAGATTTCCCGAAGGTTAAACGCGCGCTGCTCACAGCATATGCGGACACTGATGCGGCGATCAGCGCGATCAATTCGGTCCAGATCGACCACTATTTGATGAAGCCGTGGGACCCGCCCGAGGAGCGTCTATATCCGGTGCTCGACGACTTGCTCGACGACTGGCTGGCGGGCTTCCATCCGCCGTTTGAGGGCATCCGCGTCGTCGGTCTCAAGTGGTCGCCGCAGACGCACGCGGTCAAAAATTTCCTGGCGCGAAACCAGATTCCGTATCAGTGGCTCGACGTCGAGATCGACGCCGAAGCGCGCAAACTCGACGAGCAGGCCGGCAACGGAACAAATCTTCCGCTGGTGCTCTTTCCCGACGGTTCGCGCCTCAGAGATCCTGCCCCAGAGGTGGTCGCAGAACGGGCGGGCTTGAGAACGAGGGCGCAGATGCCGGCCTACGATCTGGCCATCATCGGCGCCGGACCCGCAGGGCTCGCGGCGGCGGTCTACGGCGCGTCGGAAGGACTGACAACCGTGATGATCGAACGCGAAGCGCCGGGTGGGCAAGCAGGTTCCAGTTCCCGCATCGAAAACTACCTTGGGTTTCCCTCGGGGCTCAGCGGAAGCGATCTCACCCGGCGCGCGGTGGCGCAGGCCCGGCGTTTCGGCGCCGAAATCCTGACCCCCAAAACCGTGGCGAGGATTCGGTGCAACGGACCGTATCGCGTGCTCACCCTGAATGACGGTAGCGAAATTAGCTGCCAGGCGCTGCTCATCGCGACCGGCGTCTCCTATCGGCGCCTCGATACACCGGGCATCGAGAGACTTACGGGCGCTGGCGTTTACTACGGTGCGGCTGCGACCGAGGCAATCTCGTGCCAGAATGAAGACGCCTATATTGTCGGAGCAGGGAACTCCGCGGGCCAGGCGGCCATGTACCTCTCGGGATTCGCCAGGACCGTTACGCTGATCGTCCGGGGAGACTCCCTGGCAAAGACGATGTCCCAATACCTGATCGATCAGCTTGCCAAAACCCCGAATATCGCCGTGCAGTTTCGCTCGCGCGTGAGCGAGGCACAAGGCAACGGAAAGCTCGATACGGTTACTATCGCCAACGATCAGACCGGCGAGGCGAAAACCGTTCCCGCCATCGCGCTTTTCATTTTCATCGGAGCCATGCCACATACCAGCCCAATCGCAGATCTCATCGAATGCGATGAACGAGGCTTCATCTTGTCCGGCCCGGATCTGATCGTGAACGGACGCCGCCCGCGCAACTGGCCGCTGCAGCGCGACCCCTATTTGCTCGAGACAAACGTCCCCGGCATTTTCGTTGCCGGCGACGTGCGCCACGGTTCAATAAAGCGAGTTGCCTCCGCCGTCGGTGAGGGTTCTATTGCTATCGAACTTGTGCATCAATACCTGGACCGATTTTGAGCACGACCGCACAAATGACGGACAGCGGAGCAGTGATGGACCTGCTGCGCCGGGTCCCCCTCTTCGCCAACCTCCAGGAGGAAGATAAGGTTTGCATCGAGGAGACGGAAGAACGGCAGCTTGCCCCTGGCGAAATGCTCTTTCGGGAAGGGGAGCAGGCGAAGCAGTTTTTTGTTCTCCTTGAAGGTGAAATCAGCGTCTCGAAGAAGGACGACGTTGTCGCTCGCAACCGACCCGGTGCGTTTTTCGGCGAGATCCCGCTGTTGCTTGGCACGCCTTACATGTTGTCCGCGCGCGCCGAGTGCGACTGCCGGCTGATCGTCTTTCCGGAGGAGGCGTTCTGGAAACTGTTGCGGCTCTGTCCGGCGATTTCGGCTGAGATTTTCCGCGCGATGGTGACACGTCTTCGCAACATCGAGGGCTCAGCGCGACAGCAGGAAAAGCTGGAGGCTCTCGGCACAATGTCCGCCGGCCTCGCCCACGAGTTGAACAATCCTTCGGCCGCCGCCCAGCGCATCGCCGTGCATCTTGGAGAAGTGATTCAGACGATCCAGTCGGTCGCCCATCGGTTGCATCACATGCTTGAGCACGACCACTGGGATCGGCTGATCGCGCTCATGGACGGAGTTTTGGAGGATTTTTCGGCTGGAAAGCACCATCACTCCATTGAGCAGAGCGATTCGGAGGATGCGCTCTCGGCCTGGCTGCGAGAAGCGGGACTGACCGATGCCTGGAAAATTGCCCCCGTGCTCGTCGGCGCAGGATTGAGCATGAATGAGCTCATTTCGCTGCGTGGAGATTTGCCAAAGAATGCTTTCGGCGACGCGGTGCGGTGGATCGCTTTGCGAATAACGATCCAAACACTGCTCGATGACGCTGAGCAATGCACCGGGCGGATTGCCGGTCTGGTGGATGCGGTGCGTTCCAGCGCGAGACAAGAGCGCGCGGAGACCGCGGATATCGACGTGCATCAGCAAATCAGGAGCGCCCTGGGCGTTCTCGAGCGCAAGCTCAGGAACCTTCACGTCACGCAGAATTTTTCGAGGGAATGCGGTCAAGTACGAGGCTATCCGAGCGAACTCGCGCAAGTGTGGGTCAACCTGCTCGATAACGCCGCGGATGCGGTAAATGGCGGCGGAGAAATCTCTATTCGAACCCGGCGCGACGACAATCAGACCGTCGTGGAGATCATCGACAATGGCCCCGGCGTCCCACCGCAAAATCTGACGCACATCTTTGAGCCGTTCTTCACTACGAAGGGTGTCGGTTCGGGAAAAGGTCTCGGTCTGACGATAAGCCAGGGCATCGTGGGAGACCGCCACGGCGGGGAGATCGAGGTCGAATCGAAAGCAGGTGAAACCCGATTCATCGTGCGATTGCCCGTGCGGCCGATTGAAAGAAACGACGGCCCCGAGGCAATCGCCGCAAGTCGGGCGTATATGGCCGAACTGGCGGAGCAACTCGAAGAAAGAGAATCTCGTCCCCCGCCGGCAACGCCCCCCGTTTCCGATGGAGCCTTCGCGACGGTTTTCGATGTCCCGCTCTTCGCCCAACTCGACGACTCGCAGCGTGCCTGCTTTTCGACGGGAACGGAGATACGTCTCAAAGCTGGGGAGACTCTCCTGCACGACGGCGATCCGGCGGACGCTTTCTACGTGATGCTGGAAGGCGAGCTGCGGGCGACAAAAGATTTTGGTGGCCAGGAAATTTTCCTTGGGGAGGTGGTTCCCGGGGAGTTCTTCGGCGAGATCGAGATCTTGCTCGAGATCCCGAATTGGGTGCTGATTCGGGTGGTCGCCGACAGCCGGCTCTTTCGGCAGCCACGCGCGGGGTTATGGGACCTGCTGCGCAACTCGCCCCAGGTGGCCAGGGAAATCATGCGAACGCTGGCAACGCGGATGCGGAATTTGGAGGGCTACAGGCAGGAGCGCGAGAAGCTCATCCAACTTGGCGCGATGGCCGCCGGACTGGCGCACGAACTCAACAATCCCGCGACGGCCGCGCGCCGCGCCGCCGCCGACCTGCGCCAGAGCGTGGAGAAGGTTCAGGACTTCGCCTGCGAGCTTAATGAATCCCTCAGCGTCGAGCAATGGCAGCAACTGGTTGCGACCTTCCAGCAGGCTGCCCATTGCGCCGCATCCCAGCCGAAACTGAATCCCCTCGAGCAAAGTGACCGCGAAGAAGCGACCGAATGCTGGCTCGACTCGCAGAATATCGCGGACGCTTGGGAGCTCGCGCCCGCACTAGTCAACGCCCGCGTGGATCAGGAAGAGTTGGAAACTTTGCAGCGGACCGTGCCGCCACAAGACCTTGAAAACGCGATCCACTGGCTCGCGGCGAACGTCACCACGCGCGACTTGCTCAAGTCGATCACCCACAGCACCGAGCGCATCTCGGAGTTGGTGCGTGCGGTGAAGTCGTATTCGTTCATGGACCAGGCGCCGTGGCAGGAGATCGACGTGCACGAGGGTATTGAGAACACGCTGATCATCCTCAGCCACAAGCTCAGGAACGTCACGGTCACCCGCGACTTTGATCGCACGCTTCCGCGCCTCTGCGCTTACGGCGGCGAGCTCAACCAGGTGTGGACGAACCTCATCGACAACGCCATTTACGCCGTCGGTGGAACGGGTCGCATCGATATCCGCACGCGCCGCGACGGCGAGTTCTTCCTCGTGGAGATCGCCGATAATGGGGGCGGCATCCCGCCTGAGGCACAGCCGCATATCTTCTTTGTGCCGTTCTTCACCACCAAGGGCGGCTCAGGGACCGGGCTTGGCTTGGTAATCAGCCACCGGATCATTACCGAACGGCATCACGGAAAGATCGACTACGGCACAGGTCCCAATGGCACACAATTCAACGTGCGTTTGCCATTCGAGTCGTCCGAGAACCTCTAGGCATTTGTGAAGGTGAACGCTTGGAGGACCCGCGGGCCACATCGGCTATGGACCGCCCCGGAGGACCTTGGCAAGGAAGACAGCCCGTGCGACGGGCTCGATAGTTCGGGGGTGGCCATCAAAATTGTGCGGCAATATTTGGATCCGTTTTGAGCACGATAACACAGATCAGGGACTGCGAGGAGCTGATGATCCAGCTCCGCGGGGTTCCCCTCTTTGCAAACGTCGAAGACGAAGAGAGCGTTTGCATCGAGCAGGCGGAAGAATGGCGACTGCCCGCGGGCGAGGTGTTCGTCGGGGAAAGAGACCCCTTGGAGAAGTTTTTTTTACTCCTCGAAGGCGAAGTCAGCCTCACGAAGAAATATGGCGATCAGCAGATCGTCGTCTCGCGCTACAGACCCGGCACATTCTTCGGCGAAGTGCCGCTGCTCCTTGGCGTGCCTTCCATTCTGACCGCGCGCGCGGAGTCCGACTGCCGGCTGATCGTGTTTCCGGAGGCCGGGTTCTGGCGACTGCTGCGGCTCTGCCCGGCGATTGCGGGTGAAATCTTTCGCACGATGGCGGCGCGGCTTCGCAATCTCGAAGGCTCCAAACGACAGCAGGAAAAGCTCGCGGCGCTCGGAACGATGTCCGCCGGTCTCGCCCATGAATTGAACAATCCCTCCTCCGCCGCCCGGCGCATTGCGGTGCTTCTCGGAGAGGTGATTCAGAAAATTCAATCCGTCGCCCATCAGTTGCATCAAACGCTTGGGCCAGACCACTGGGATCGGTTGATTGCGTTTGCGGATGATGCTTTGGAAGTCTTGTCCGCGAGCCGGCGCGACCACTCGATCGAGCAAAGCGACTCGGAAGACGTGCTCAGCATCTGGTTGCGAGAAAGTGGCGTGGCTGAAACATGGAAAATCGCTCCGGTGCTCGTGAGCGCGGGATTGGAGAAGAGGACGCTGGCCTCATTGCATGCCGACCTCCCGCCGAGCGCCTTCGCCGATGCGATCCGATGGATCGCCCTGCGGCTGACGATCCGCACATTGCTCGATGACGCAGAACAATGCACCGGGCGCATCGCGAGTTTGGTTGATGCCGTGCGTTCCAGCGCGCGGCAGGAGCGCGCAGAAGCCGCGGATATCGACGTTCATGAGCAAGTCAAGAGCGCCCTCTCGGCTCTTGATCATAAGCTCCAGAACGTTCATGTGACCCAGCACTTTGCCGCCGACAGCGGTCGCGTGCGCGGGTATCCGAGCGAACTCGCGCAAGTCTGGGTGAATCTGCTCGACAACGCCGCGGATGCGGTCAACGGCGGTGGCGAGCTTTCCATCCAAACGCGGCGCGAGGACAATCAAACGGTCGTGGAAATCACGGACAACGGCCCCGGTATTCCACCCGAGAATCTCTCCCACATCTTCGAACCGTTCTTCACGACCAAGGGAGTCGGTTCGGGAAAAGGTCTCGGCCTGACCATCAGCCAGGGGATTGTGGGAGACCGGCACGGTGGTGAGATCGAGGTCGAGTCGAAAGTGGGCGAAACGCGATTCATCGTGCGACTGCCAGAGCGGCGCGTCGAGAGAAACGAATCATCCGAAGCAATCGTCGCGAGTCGCGCCGTCATGGCGGAACTGACAGAAGGTTTCGAAGAAAGCCAGCCTCCGTCGTCTCAGGAGTCCTCGATCCGATTGAGGCGTTCGGACATGGGCGGGATGGCTGCTATTGCAGATGGATCCGCAGTTTCGGACAGAGCGTTCGCCACGATTTTTGACATCCCGCTTTTCGCGCAACTCGACGACTCCCAGCGTGCGTGCTTTTCGACCGGAACGGAGATCCGTCTCACGCCCGGGGAGACGCTCATTCGCGGCGGCGATCCGGCCGACGCTTTCTACATCATGCTGGAAGGCGAGTTGCGGGTGACAAAATTCTACGGCAACCAGGAGATCTTCCTGGCGGAAGCGATGCCTGGGGACTTTTTTGGCGAGATTGATATCCTGCTCGAAGTCCCGCATTCCGCGCTTATTCGGGCCGTCGCCGACAGCCGACTTTTTCGTTTGCCGCACACGGAGTTTTGGGATCTGCTCCGCTGCTCGTCTTCCGTGGCAATAAAAGTTATGCGCACACTCGCGACGCGAGTTCGCAACGTGGAAAGTTACTCGCAGGAACGCGAAAAGCTCGCGCAACTTGGTGCGATGGCGGCCGGACTGGCCCATGAACTCAACAATCCGGCGACGGCTGCGCGCCACGCCGCCGCCGACCTGCGCCAGAGCGTGGAGAAGGTTCAGGACCACGCCTGCGAGCTTAGTGAAACGCTTAGCGCCGAGCAGTGGCAGCAACTGGTGGCGGCCTTCCAGCAGGCCGCACATTGCGCCGCATCCCAGCCGAAACTGAATCCCCTCGAACAAAACGACCGCGAGGAGACGATCGAATGCTGGCTCGATTCGCAGAATATCTCGGACGCCTGGGAACTCGCGCCCGCACTAGTGAATGCCCGCATTGATCAGGAAGAGCTGGAAGCCTTGAAGCGGAGCGTGCCGGCGCAAAGTCTTGAGAGCGCGATACATTGGCTCGCCGCAAACGTCACCACGCGGGACTTGCTCAAATCGATCACCCATAGCACCGAGCGCATCTCGGAGTTGGTGCGTGCGGTGAAGTCGTATTCGTTCATGGACCAGGCGCCGTGGCAGGAAATCGACGTGCATGAGGGCATCGAAGACACGCTGATCATCCTTGGCCACAAGCTCAGGAACGTCACCGTAATGCGGGACTTTGATCGCACGCTGCCGCGCCTCTGCGCCTACGGCGGCGAGCTCAACCAGGTCTGGACGAACCTCATCGACAATGCCATTTACGCCGTCGGCGGAACGGGTCGCATCGATATCCGCACACGCCGTGACGGCGAGTTTTTTCTCGTGGAGATCGCCGACAATGGCGGCGGCATCCCGCCTGAGGCCCAGCCGCATATCTTTGCGGTGCCGTTCTTCACCACCAAGGGCCGCTCCGGCACGGGACTCGGCCTGGTGATCAGCCACCGGATCGTTGTCGAACGGCATCACGGAAAAATCAACTTCAGCACGGGTCCGAACGGCACACAATTTAACGTGCGCCTGCCGTTTGAATCGCCCACCCACGCTTAGCCCTCTGTCCGGGGGAGGAAGAAAATTTGAAGAATCCGCGAGCCACACCAGGAAGGGACCTCTCCATCGAACTTGTGCACGAAGGTTTGAATCGACCTTGACTACCATCGCACAAATGACGGACTGCGAGGCGCTGATGGCGCAGCTCCGCAGGGTCCCCCTGTTCGCCAAACTCAGGGACGAAGATACGGTTTGTTTTGAAGAGGCGGAAGAATGGCGGCTGCCCAAAGGCGAGTCGCTCGTTAACGCAGGCGAACCGGCGAAGCATTTCTTTGTGCTCCTTGAAGGTGAAGTCAGTGTCTTCAAAAAGCACGGCGATCAGGAGATTGTTGTCGCGCGCTACAGGCCCGGTGCATTTTTCGGCGAGGTTCCGCTGCTGCTCGGTGTCCCCTACATTTTGACCGGGCGCGCGGAATCCGACTCGCGGCTCATCGTTTTCGGGCAGGAGGGGTTTTGGCGCCTGCTGCGGCTTTGTCCGGCGATTTCCAGTGAGATTTTTCGCGCAATGGCGGCACGTCTCCGCAACCTTGAAGGCACCAGGCAACAGAAGGAGAAGCTGGCTGCCCTCGGAACAATGTCCGCGGGTCTTGCGCATGAGTTAAACAATCCTTCCGCCGCGGCCCAACGCATCGCGGTGCTTCTCGGAGAGGTGATTCAAACGATCCAATCGATCGCCCACCGGCTGCATCACGCGCTTGAGCCGGATCACTGGGATCGCTTGATCACGGTGGCGGACGATGCTTTGGAGAAGGTTTCCCCCGGCCAACAGAACCACGCGATCGAGCAAAGCGACTCGGAGGACACACTGGGTGCCTGGCTGCGAGAAAGTGGAGTGACCGACGCCTGGAGAATCGCTCCCGCGCTGGTCAGCGCGGGACTGGAGGTGCGCACGCTGGTTTCCCTGCGCGAAAACCTCCCATCGAATGCTTTTGGCGACGCTGTGCGATGGATCGCTTTGCGCCTGACAATCCGCACATTGCTGGACGACGCGGAGCAGTGCACCGGCCGAATTGCGAGCCTGGTCGACGCCGTGCGTTCCAGCGCGCGACAGGAGCGCGCGGAGGCGGCAGATATCGACGTGCACGAGCAAATCCGAGGCGCCCTTGGCGTGCTCAACCACAAGCTCAAGAACGCTCGCGTTTCGCAGAATTTTTCGGCCGACTGCGGCTACGTGCGCGGCTATCCGAGCGAGCTCGCGCAGGTCTGGGTCAACCTGCTCGATAACGCGGCGGATGCGATAAATGGCAGCGGTGAAATTTCCGTCCGGACCCGACGCGACGACAACCAGACGGTCGTGGAGATCGTCGATAACGGACCGGGCATCCCAGAAGAGAATTTCTCGCACATTTTCGAGCCTTTCTTCACTACCAAGAGCGTCGGTTCGGGAAGGGGCCTCGGCCTGACGATCAGCCAGGGCATCGTGGGAGACCGGCACGGCGGAGAAATCGAATTCGAATCGAAAGCGGGCAAGACGCGCTTCATCGTGCGACTGCCGGTGCGACGGGTCGAGAGAAACGAGGCGGCCGAGGCAATCGTCGCAGGTCGCACGGTCATGGCCGAGCTCAGTGAGCGGATCGAGGAGATGGAGGCTCCTCCACCGCCTCAGAGGCCCGCCGTTTCTGACGGAGCGTTGCCAACAGTTCTTGACGTCCCGCTTTTCGCTCAACTCGACGACGCCCAGCGCCAGTGCCTCTCCACGGGAGTTGAGGTTCGCGTTATGACCGGCGAAACGGTCATTGCCGAGGGTGTTCGATCGGACTTTTTCCACGTGATGCTGGAAGGCGAGTTGCGCGTGACGAAGTTCTTCGGCGAACAGGAAATTTTCCTGGGAACGCTGGTTCCCGAGGAATTCTTCGGCGAGGTTCAGATCCTCCTGGACATCCCGCCTTATGTGCTCATTCGGGCGGTCGCCGACAGCCGGCTTTTTCGCCTGCCGCGCACCGGATTTTGGGAGCTCCTGCGTTGCTCGCCATCCGTGGCGAGGGAAATCATGCGGACGCTCGCAACCCGATTGAGCAATATGGAGGGCTACACACAGGAGCGTGAAAAGCTTGTCCAACTCGGCGCGATGGCCGCGGGGCTTGCGCATGAGCTCAACAATCCCGCGACAGCCGCGCATCGGGCCGCCGGCGATCTGCGCCAGAGTGTCGAGAGGGTTCAGGACTACGCATGCGAGCTCAACCAAACTCTCGGCGCGGAGCAGTGGCAACAGTTGGTTGCAACGTTCAAGGAGGCCGTGCGTCGTGCCGAGACTCAGCCGAAGCTCAATCCACTGGAGCAAAGCGACCGCGAGGAAGCGATCGAATGCTGGCTCGACTCGCACAGCTTTGCGGACCCGTGGGACCTGGCGCCCGCGTTGGTCAGCGCCCGCATCGATCAGGACGTTCTCGAAGCGCTCAAGCGGATTGTGCCCGCGCAAGATCTGGAGAACGCAATACATTGGCTCGCGGCGAACCTCACCACCCTCGATTCGCTCAAATCGATTTCGCACAGCACCGATCGGATCTCGGAATTGGTGCGCGCGGTGAAGTCCTATTCGTTCATGGACCAGGCGCCATGGCAGGAAATCGACGTGCACGAGGGCCTCGAGAACACGCTGATCATCCTCGGCCACAAACTGAGGAACGTCACCGTAACCCGCAACTTTGATCGCACGCTGCCGCGCCTCTGCGCCTACGGCGGCGAGCTCAATCAGGTGTGGACGAATCTCATCGACAACGCCATTTACGCCGTCGGCGGGACGGGTCGCATCGACATCCACACCCGCCGCGACAGCGAATTTTTTCGGGTTACGATCGCCGATAATGGCGGAGGCATCCCGCCTGAAGCCCAGCCACATATCTTTGCGGTGCCCTTCTTCACGACCAAGGGCCGCTCCGGCACAGGACTTGGGCTGGTGATCAGCCACCGGATCGTAGTCGAACGGCATCACGGAAAAATCGACTTCAGCACCGGTCCCGCTGGGACACAATTTACCGTGCGCCTGCCTTTTGACGCCCCTGGAGAGCGATAGCCCTACCGTTTCTTCAGGTCTGCGCCGCCGCTCGTGGAGAGGTCCGCGGCAATTGCGCCCAAATACGGAGAGGAGGCCCGAACCCGGGCGCGCAACCGGCTCAGCAGGCTGTAAAGACCGAAGAAAACCCTGTTGATGTAAATACTGTGGGCCGATCCGCGTCTCCCGCGCAGGGTGCGCAGCATTTGGTTTTTCCGGTTCTCCTCTCCCATCTCATAGATCGCGGCCAGAAGCTCCGGATCGCCAAAATCAAAAATTTCTTCCCGAAAAGGCCGCGCCAGCAGTTCGAGCGAACGCTGGCAGAGCGTTATCATCTGCTTGCGCTCCGCAGGCCCATCGCTCGGCAAGAGGATATCCAGCGCCTCCATTGCCGCTTCCAGCCTCGCGCGATTCTTCAGCAGGTCCGGATCGAGGAAGGCAAACTGTTTGCGATGAAAATCCTCGGTAATCGTCTTGGCGCAGCCGAAATCCAGAACCCAAAGCTCGCCGTTTCGGACGAGGAAGTTTCCGGGGTGCGGGTCGGCGTGGAAGGCCCTTAAGCAGTGGATCTGATGGGCATAGAAATCCCAGAGGCGCCTGGCCAATCTGATCTCGCTCCTGTCCAGTCGCGTCGCCATCCGCGAAGCGATCCAGCGGAAGGCCTTCGACCCAATCCATCGTGAGGATCCGGTCTGACGAAAGAGCGGCGTAGTAGACCGGGAAACGGACATTCTCCAGATGCGCGGAGGAACGCGAAAGCTCGATCGAGCGTTGAAGCTCCAGGGCATAGTTGGTCTCTTCGAGAAGCCGCGCTTCGATCTCGTGGAAGTAGTCCTCAACATCCTTTTCGCGCAGGCCGAGGACCTGCAAGGCGATCGGTTTGATCACGCGGAGATCGCTACGCAGGCTGTCCGCCACGCCGGGATACTGCACCTTCACAGCGAACTCCTGGCCATTCTTCGCAGCGAGATGAACCTGGCCGATCGAGGCGCCGTGCGCCGCCTGACGGGTAAACGAATCGAACATCGCCCCGGGCTCACAACCGAATTCGCGGCGAAAAGTCCGGACGACAAGCGGATAGGAAAGCGGCGGCGCGGAATATTGGGCCTGGGCAAATCGACTGGCGTAGGCCGGCGGAAGGAGGTTTCGGTCTATGCTGAGCATCTGCGCCAGCTTAAGAGGCCCTCCCTTGAGCCGGCTGAAAGTCCGGTAAACCTCATCGGCATTCTCTTCATGAAGGGCCCGCTCGTCGGTCTTTCCGGACAATGCCCGGCGAGCGTAGAATTTAAGGTAATTCACACCCACCCTGGCGCCACTGCCCACGAGAGCAGCGCCGCGCGAAAGGCGGGTCGTTTCGATCGAATGCTGTTCGATCATTTCTTGCAGGCGTCGCGTCGAGGAAGAAGAAACCTGGCGAGATCGACTGCAGAATCCAACGCCTGCGTGCGAATGAGATCGAACGCGACGGCTGCAGATTTTTCGACAAAGGCATCGGTGCGTTCAAACCCCTTGCTATCATCCATGAGGTAGTAATCAATCACGGCCCGCAAGTGCAGATAGAACGCCTCCGGATACAGCGGGACCAAACGCCCCCGATCCGCGATCTCTCCGGAATCCCTCCCTTTCTCAACGACCGCGGTTATGAAGGACTTGCAGCGCGCCTCAAATCCGCGCAACCAAGCCGGACGCGAGAGGGTTCGCAGCGGCCCGAAACGCGAAAGCATGAGTGAACGCCAATTGAGCGCCTCCTCGAAGAAGGCAAAATGAAAGGTCAGTAACTGTTGTCGCGCGGAGAAGGAGCTCCATTCCGGACCCGACTCCACCGCGCGAACCACCCGGTCGACAAGGGCTTCCCAAAGCCGGCTTTCGACCGCCTGGAAAGAACCAAATTCCGCGAAAAACGCCTTCTCCTCGATCCCCAGCCCGCAGCAAAACAGATATACCGATTCCGGATACCTTCCGTGCTCGCGGAGATGATTTGTGAATTCGAAAATGATGCGCTCGTTCGTTTCCATGGCACTCGGAACTTCCTCTTTTACGCTTGCGGGCGAGAAAACGATGCAATCGACGGCTGGCTGCCAAAAACTACACCTGAAGCCGACGAGGTTCGGTCGGACTATGGTAGACTGCCCAGGCTTGGCAGATGGAGGTCCAGCCGTTGAGAATCACGATTCGCCGCCTTCTTTATCTTCTGTTTTGTCTGAGCCTATGCTCAATGACAGGGATTGGCGTGTTCATGGCCTACGGGCTGATTCCCGGCAGCCGCGGAGGCCGCGGATTGGAGGTTACCGGGTGGGACTATCACGATTGGAATGATTCACAGTCGTTGGCAATCAATCTGTTTTTCACCCTCGCCACGGCCAATCTTCTGGTTGTCTGGGCATGGCTCATCCGGTGCGCAGCCAAAGGAGATTTTGTGCGTTTGGCGGTCGGCCTACTCGCGGGAGCCGCGATCATTGGAGCGCTGCTGTATCTGACGCCCTCCCAATGCTCCCGATCTCCGTGAGGGCGGGGTTGGCCTCGGTTTCGTTTTGCAGCATCGATCGCAAAGTTCCCTACTCTTTCACTTCCGATGTCACCCATGACGAAGTTCGTACAACGAGGCGGTTTGTGGGTATTGTCGCAGGCACTCTTGCTGCTCGCGGCCATTTTCCTAGGTTTGCGGTTCCGCGGGAACGGAGGCCACCCAGTCTCCGGAATTTCCGGTGGGATTCTGCTGGCTGCCGGCGCGAGTATCGCACTCGCGGGCGGGTTCGCACTCGGCAGGACCATTACCCCCTTCCCCGAACCGTCGACACAAGCCCAATTGGTCCGAAGTGGCATATTCTCAGCGGTGAGACACCCGATCTATGCGGGATTGGTGGGTGCGTCGACGGGTTGGGCCCTTTTCTGGCGAAGCTGGCCGGCTCTGCTGATGGCCTTGGGGCTCCTCCCCTTCCTCGACGCCAAAGCCCGGCGCGAAGAAGAATGGCTCCGGGAAAGATTCCCCGAATACCGCGAATACGAGGCAAGCGTCAAAAAATTTGTCCCGGGGATTTATTGAAGCCCAAACCGACCACCGGGTCGAATAACCGTGGGGCCTAGACTGGCCCTCAGGAGGCGCCCGCCCGATGACCAAGGGGTGATTCGCACGACGGTCTGGATCTAAATCTATAGTTGACTGACTAGTCAAATTGGGCGAGATTTTGACATGCCAAGGACGAGTTCGGCGAAGGAGCGCCTTACCGAGGCTGCTCTGAGGATGATTTGGGGTCAGAGCTACGGCTCAACCTCGGTCGATGCGATTTGTGAAGAGGCCAAAGTAAAGAAGGGGAGCTTTTATTATTTCTTCAAGTCCAAGTCGGATCTTGCCGTTGCGGCTCTGGATGCCGATTGGAGGAGGCATCGGGCGCAGCTCGACACGATTTTCTCGCCAACCGTTCCGCCCCTGGAGCGTCTCGAGCGCTACTTCGATTTCAATTACGAGCGTCTGGTTGAGATCAAGAAAGAATGCGGGGCCGTTCTGGGATGCCCTCTTTACGCTCTCGGGAGCGAAATCTGCACCCAAGATACGGTGCTTCGCGGCAAGATTCAGGAGATTCTTGATCGCAAGGTGACTTATCTTGAATCGGCAATCCGCGACGCGCATGCGCAGGGCCTGATTATGGCCCCAAACGAAAAAGCCAAGGCCAGGACACTCTTCATGCTCATCCAAGGAGCCCTCACCCAGGCCCGAATCCAGAATGACGTCGAGGTCCTGCACGATATCTATCCCGACGCCCTCGACCTCCTGGGAGCAGGAAAGGTTAAATCCGCAGCCTAAGCCAAACCTTTAGTCCGATAAATAGACGTCCAGTCAAATATAATGCTCTGCTTAAGAAATAGTAATAACACACCATTGGTGAGGCCGAACTGCGCGGAACCCGACGCGAGCGACATGTTTTGCAAGAACCTGATAGTTGCGCTCGAGGATTTGAAGACTCGGCTACTGGCACGTTACGCGCGCCGTTTTCCGGGTGAGGGATCTCGGATTCGGAAAGCGATTGAGGAAGCCGAGATGGAGGCATGGAGCACGCCGTACCCGCATTTGTTTCTGCCGGATCTTGCGGAAGAGGCGATCGCGCGACTCGG
>DASTFP010000044.1:0-4198 GCA_035719865.1 Terrimicrobiaceae bacterium
AGGCGATCGCCCTCGATTCTGAAGCCGATCATCGGTGCGGCGGGAATGCTCTCCGGGGAATCGATATCGAGCCAGTCGGCCAACGGAGCCAACTGCGCGGCAGCGGTGCGGCCAATTCCGGTCTCAACCATTGTGCCCACCATGATTCTCAGTCCCTGGCCCTGCGCTCGCGCGATCCATCGCCGCGCGGCATCCAAGCCTCCTGCCTTGAGCAGCTTCACGTTCACGCCATCAGCCAATCCCTTCAGCAGGAGGAAGTCATCATCAGTCTTCAGCGATTCGTCGGCAACCAGAGGGGGGATTTTGAGTCCTCGAAGGCGGAGGCGCAACTCCCGCCAACTGGCAACCTCCGACACGGGCTCCTCGACGAATACGACGGCACGGCACGCCGGGCATGAAAGAATCTTTGCGGCCTGCTCAGGGGTCCATCCTCCGTTTGCGTCCAGAGCGAACCAAACGGGCCGTTCGGCGATGAGGCGCAAACAAGCTTCATCCCAGTCCGGGTCGCCGCTGCCGGTTTTCAGCTTTACATAATTCGCGCCCCGCGAAACGGCTTCATCAAGCAGGTCACGCAGTTCGTTCTCACTCGTGGGAATCGAGAGCGTCATGAAGCAGGGGGGAGTTCGTGCTGGATCGAGATCCCAAATCTGCCAGATCGGCTTGCCTGCCCTCTGTGCGTTGAGGTCGTGTAGAGCGATTTCGAGAGCGGCGCCGGCCGCTGCTGCCTCGGGGGGCCGTTGCGACATGCATGCATCTTGCAGTGCCGCTTCGTTCTCCCCCACGAGAGCGTTCAACCAGCTGAGGGAAGCCTCAGCAGTCGAGGGGTAATAGGGTGGCAAGGCTCCCTCCCCGTGCGCAACAATGTTCTCCCGGTCATCGTAAAGGTGCACCAGGATTGCCTCACGCATCGTGCTTGAACCGTGGGCAATGCGAAACGGCCGCGGCAATCGGATCGTGAATCTTTCTGCCTCCAGCTTCACCCGGACATTAGCTCGCGAATCGCCCCGAAGTTGATCGAGCCCATCTCGAGGAACGAGGACGTCACCACAAACTCCGGCACTTTCGAGCCGTCGGGGCTGCGTTCTGAGGAGTGTCCCCGCAGACCGAATGGGCCGAGTCCGTCGAGCGAGGGCAGAAACTGAGACAGGTAGTTGCCGTCGCTGAGTCCGCCACGCGATTCGGCGAGCAGCGGAAGACCAATTTGCTTCGCCGATCGCATCCAAATCTCGATCAACGCGTCAGTTTCCGCATTTTTCTGCCAGGAGGGATTGCGGCTCAGCAACTCGATGCTTACGCGGCAAGGAAACCCGTCGCTCACTGCGCGCACGGCAATCGGTCCCTTTCCGATCGAAAGTATCGCGTCGAGCGCGTTCTGCAGCACGCTGTCATCGAACGCGCGGACGTTGACGTTGCACTCGGCGTGATGCGGCACGCGATTTGACGGGCCACCACCTGAAATCGAACCGACATTGATTGTCAAATCGCGTGAATAGTCCGTCAATTCAGCCATCTGCTCGACCAGGCGAGCCATCTCCACGATCGCATTTGCGCCTTCGCGATGGCCGCTTCCCGCGTGAGCCCCACGACCTTCCACCGTGACGCGAAGATTCGCCGATCCCTTTCGGCGGCGCACGAGAGTAAGTCCGCGCCCTGAACCGCCGCAGGCCTCGAAGATCAATGCCGCACGGCAGTTTCGCGGCACCCGAGCGCGGCAGGTTTCGGGGAAATCCCGCGCCAACTCTTCCTCGGCGGCATTGGCCGCAATCAGCCAGGAGGTCCCTTCGAAAACATCCCGGGCTGCTTCGCGAAGTGCCGCGAGCACCAACCAAATCATGGCCGTGCCGCCCTTGTTGTCATTGACGCCCGGTCCGTAGATCCGGTCGCTCTCTACCAGCCATTCGAAGCGATTCCTGGCCTCTTCTTCCGCTGGATAGACCGTATCGAGATGAGTGACGAGCACGAGTCCGGCTTCTCTCCCACCCGGACGATTGAGAAAGAGATGATCTCCGAACGCCGGATTCTCCGCCGGCACGTTCTCGGGCAGAAACCCGAGCTTCTGAAACTGCTCGGCGACGATCTCCGCGCTTTGCAGAAGGCCAGCTCGATTGCCGGTAAAGCTGTTAACGGCTACCAGCCGCTTGAGGAAAGCAAGAGCTTCCGGAAGGTGTGTCTCCAACGCCAGGTTCCGCGGAGCGAAAACAGCATTCACGACAGTCCCTTGCCCTACCCTCGGCAAACAGCGGTCGTCGCTACGCGGCTCCGGCTGCTTGCGAGGGCCGCAGCGCGCGATTCAAGGCGCTCTTCCGTCGATCGGCGCTATTTTTATGGATGATTCCCCGCTTGGCGGCTTTGTCGAGCGCCGCCGAAGCGTTTGCATATTCCAGCTTCGCTTCGTCGAGCCTGCCGGCCTCGAGGGCGGCGCGAAACTTCTTTTGTCCGGATTTCAGAGCGCTGGTGACGCTGGCGTTGTGTAGACGGCGCCCCCCGCCTTGGCGGGCTCGTTTCGCTGCGGATTTTGTATTGGCCATTTGGAAGATAGTGGAGAGTTGAGAGTTCAGCGTTGCGAAGCCTTTGGTGCCAGAGGAGGGAATTGAACCCCCGACCAAGGGCTTATGAGTCCCCTGCTCTACCTCTGAGCTACTCTGGCAAAGTTGTTGTAAATAAGGGTGTTAAGCGTATTGCGTTTCATTCAACTATTGACCGCGTGCTACAGTCTGTTCTACATTAACGGTGTGCAACGTCAAGAGAACCTCATGAAAGCCGCGTCCCTTGAGGAGCCGCATTCGGACAAGTCGGCGCACTTTATCGCTGCACGGGATTCCCGCAATCGAAAAGTGCGAGGTCTCTGGATTCGCGGGAACCGCTACTACCTGCAGTATCGCGTGCGCGGTGAACGGTCCGCCAGGCGAGTGCCCCTGGTCAAGGATGGACGACCAGCTGCTAACCTCACCGAGGCCCTGGAGGCCCGTGACGAGATCCTATATGCCCGCCGGCACGGGGTTTCAATGCCCACTCGCGGTCGAAAACCGCTGCTCTCGGCAGCTATCGCCGAATACATAAGTTACCATCGAATACTCGCGGAGCAGGACGAAGTCCGGCGACGAGCGGACGGGGAAACGGCCGCCCACGCGCCCCTGCTTGACGCACCCAAGAAACTCTCCACGGTCCGAAAGGAGGAATTGATTCTTGCACGCTGGCTTGCGCGCGTCGGCGACATTCCCTTGGATCGCATCGGGCGACCTCACGTGACAGGATATTTACAAACCATTCTTGAGGACGGTCGCACGCGTCGGACGCGTAACGTCCACCTCTCGATCTTTCGCAATCTCCTGCGATTCTTCAGTGACAAGGGGCTCCTGGTCGAACGCTCGCTGCCCACCGCCGGCGTCAAGCTTCTTCGGCATCGGACGCCCCGCCGCGACTTTCCGACGGCCGAACAGGTTCAGAGGCTTATCGATAACGCTGAACGGTCCGGGTCAAACGGCTCAATGCTGGCGGATCTCCTCAAATTGCTAGCTTATAGTGGCGCTCGCGAAATGGAGGTGTTGCGCCAGCGTTGGCGGGATGTCGATTTTGAAACTCGGCTCACATTGGACGGGACGGACAGAGCAAAAACCGCGAAACGCGGACAGTTGATTTCAGCCCCGATCTTGCGGCGCATCTTCGAGACATGCATATGCGGAAAGCCCCGGATTCTCCGTGGCTGTTTCCGTCGCCCCAACGAGCGAATCGCGACGCCCATGAGCATTGGCAGAACCCCCACAAGGTTTGGTATCAGTGCCGGCGACTCGCTGGCCTTCCTCACGTTCAACTTCACGATCTGCGCCACCACTTCGCGAGCCGCTGTGTGATGTCGGGATCGACTATATGACGACAGCCCGGTGGTTAGGGCACCTTGATGGGGGGATTCTCGTTGGAAAGACCTATGGCCACCTCGCTGACGAGCACAAGCGAGAAATGGCGGCCCGACTTGTATTCTCGCCGCGAGTGATTCCCCTCGAATCCTCTGGCACCTAAGGGAAGTCTACGTGGCGAACTCCTCGCTACCGCGATTCAAGCCCTGAGACGCAGTCATTCCACGTGTCTGGTTTTAGGCTCCTCGTTACCAGTCGAAGTCGGGAATCCGAAATTGTCGGCTTTAAATTTGCCTCTTACCTTCCCCGGATCCTGCCTCACTCGTTGTAACGTCTTCCGAATA
>DASTFP010000045.1:0-4539 GCA_035719865.1 Terrimicrobiaceae bacterium
CTCGTATTGCGTGCAAGTTTCGCGTGGAGGTGGCCTTGTGAAACACCGACACGGAGTTGGCACACGGCGTCGAGGGGGTCATGCTCGCGCCGGTTGAGTTTATCGCAAGGGCCTTTTGCGCCGCGAGCGACGTAAGGCCGCGCGATCGCCGTAAAGCGGCAAAGCCATTCTACGACCATTTTTGACGTTATGCGGCGGACCTTGAGAGCCTTTCATATTCTCACCAGATCGAAGCAGGCGTTTCAAACCGGCCTCGCGATACGCCTTCGTGATCGATGGGATCGCGGCCTCTTCGCGTTGCGCTTGATGGCTTCGCCAAAGGTAGAGCATGGCCGCAAAGAAGTGGAGCTGGCGGCGGCGGTGGCGCGCCACCTGGTAAAGGTTGAGCCCGAGAATGCCGCATGGTGGATCAATCTGGCTTATGCCACCCGACGACGCTGCGAGAGCGTTGAGAAAGCGGAAGCGATCTTGATTCAGGCGCGTCGCTCGGACACCACTTCGACGTTGCCGGTCTGCTCGCTTACTCGGAGGCCGCCTTTCATGCCACTCCCCGGACGCTCGTTGTTTCAGTAGCCGCTGAATCCAAAGTATCCTTTTATCTATGAGGTAGCGACCGGTGCCCCGGTCCAGGTCGACGATGTCTGCCGAAACTTGCCCGAACCGCGCTACCTGACCTTCCGGCGCAAGAGAACGAGTCCGGCAGCCGAACCAGCCTTGCAGAATGCGATAGCTTCGGTGACGACATGATCTGCCACACGCTTTCTGCGCCTAACCGCTTGAATACGAGTCGGTATTTAAGCCACCGTTAATTACCCGGCTTGAGCAATGCCAGCCCGCAGCTGAGAAGCCCTCGGAAGCGACGCACGATATTCGGTTGGCGATTTGCCCACATGCCGCTTGAAAATGCGATTGAAGTGCGTAATCGATTGAAAACCAACGTCGAACACGATCTCGCTCACACGGGCATTTGGGTTTAGGAGCAGCTCCTTCGCCTTTTCGATTCGCACACGTGCGAGATAATCGGTGAAATTCAGCCCGGTGACTTTCTTGAAAGTTTTGCAGAAGTAGTAGCTACTCATGTTCGCAGTTTTGGCGACGGTTGCGAGAGACAGCTCCTCCCCTCGGTGCTCCAGGATGAACTGCCGCGCACGCGTAATGCTTGATGGCTCGGACTGCTGGCACTGGATAATCAATTGATTTCCGACCAGGCTCAGATGCTGCGCGAAAATTTCGAGCAGCCGCAGCATGGACTCATACTGCTTGCGTGGGACGACTTTGGTTTGCAGCCAGGCTTCCTCAATTTTTTTCAGGTCGTCTCCGATCCCCCACTGCGCGAGCAGTCGTGCGATCTTGGAAAACTGCTGGCGCTTCGCCGGGCGCAACATGACTTCGCCGGTCTGGAGAAAACCCAACAATTCTCCGCCGGCGCGGAGAGGCACCGAGGACTCGCACAGCCCCGCGAAGCATAGGACGGTCCGCGTTTGCTGAAGCGGGTCGTCCGAAGCTTTCTCCTGCGCGTCGAGGCACGCCGCGCATGTTCTATTGTGTTCCGCCATCAGCGCACAGAACGCGTTCTCATGGCGTTTGCCATGGTGGGCAAGGTGGAAGCCTCCGACCGGTTGCAAGGTTAGCGGTAGGCCAGTCGTCTCGGCAAAGGCTCGCTCGTAATCTTTGTAGATATCCGAACGGCCTAGTCGATCAATCAAGTCTTTTTTCGGCAGGAGACTCATGGGTAAGAAGCCTCAATCGCTCTTCGTGCTCGACGCTAGCGGACCGAATTCACACTGTTTCACGTCAAGATCAGCTTCGCATCCGGAATACATTCGCTCAACCACTTTCACCAGCTCCTATCGGTGATCGTCGGGCCAGCGCACAAGCTTCTTGTAGAACACATTCCCGCCGGCAGCGAGGTTTTTCTTAAAGTCAGCATCGCATAAAGGCGGCCGGGAAAAATCCTCTTGCCCACCTACTGAGCCTCCAGCCGACCAAAGTCCGCTGGAGGCGGCTCCGAACGGAGCTCACTTCTGCACGCGCGACCCTGCGGTCGCGATGACGCCCGATAGCCACCTTGGATTCATTACTGTAAAGCGCCTTGTCGCGGGACGCCTTGTGCCAACGAGATTTCCCTGCGGCGCCTTCGTGATCCGAGCCTGGGTTAGAAGTCCGACCGCGCGGAACTTTCTGACACGATGATCCTGCTGCGGGCGTGGGAAGCGCAGGGCTTGCCGCTTAATCGCGGCGGCCAAATTATGTCGCTGGAGCGCCAGGTGCGCATTGCCGCTGGAGCGTTGGCTTTTACGGGCGCGCTGCTCGGCTACTTCCTCAGTCCGGTCTGGATCGCCTTATCGGGCATCGTAGGGGTGGGCCTTATCATCGCCGGCGTTACGGATACCTGTGGCTGGGTACGCTGATCGCCCGAATGTCCTGGAATAATCGCCGCAATCCCAGCGTTCACCATGCTTCTTCGATAAATCTTTGATCCCTCTCTTGCGCAATACGCTTATCTCGTGGGCTGCCAGCGTTTCGGAGAGGCCTTAATCGTTGATCCCGAGCGCGACATAGACCGCTATCGAGAGCTGGCCGCTGAGAATGGGCTCCGCATCACGGCGGTGGCCGAGACCCACATCCAGGCCTTCCGCTCGATAGCTTCAGGAAGCCCTCCACAACCGTCTGGCTCCGTTTGCGGATTATCTGCAAATCCTGCCCGCTCATGGGGCCGGGAGCGCCTGTGGCAAGACCCTCGGAGCCGTGCCCACGAGCACGCTTGGCTACGAAGGCCGGTTCAACGGCGCGCTCAAGCTTGCGCTCAACGATGGCGATGCGTTCGTGAGAGTGATCCTATCCGGTCAGCCGGAGCCACCATATTACTTCGCGACGATGAAAAGGGTGAACCGCGATGGCATCGCGGTCACCGGCGGCGCGCCGAAACCGCCGCGCCTCAAGGCGGCGGAGTTTTCCCGCGTGCCGGCGGCAAGGCTGTCCAGATTCTCGATGCGAGAGACGATCGGAAAGTTTTCGACGCGGCGCACATCGCCGGGGCTATTCACGCGCGTTGCGGTCGGCGCTTTCTCGGCTGCCGCCGGCTCCTATTTCACTGAGAACGATTCGATCTTGCTGGTCCTGGAGAGGTCGGAAGATGCCGATCTCGCCATGCGGCAACTCTTTCGTATTGGCTTCGATCACGTCCTCGGTTGGATCACCGCTGAGGAAGCGAAAACTGCCGGACTGTCTGGCGAGCGAGAGGAGCGGATTGATTTTGCCGACTTCAAGCGCGCGGAGGCGCTTCAACAAGGGGAGATCATCAATGTGCGGACCACAGCAGAATTTCAAAGAGGTCATCTCGATGGCGCGCTCTCGTTTCCCTATACGCGGCTTGAATCACGCCTGGGCGAGCTGCCGAAAAATTGGCGGCTTTTCATCCATTGCGGCGCGAGAGCTCCCCACACCGGCCAAACATGGTGAAGGTGAGCAGGATCGCCGCCGCCTTGGCCAGCCTGCAGAGCGGACTCGCGGGTCTGAGCGACGCCGATGCGCAGCGTCCGCTGCCGCTCCCGATCATCAAAATCCTGGCCGTCGATCTCGGCACCGACATGCTGCCCGGGCCGCCGGCGCGGCAGGCAAAATATGGGAAGGGTTCGGCAATTCATGTGTTTCCCGAAGGGTGCCGCCGGCCTAGTCTCAAGTAGTTAAGCGCGGTCCGTCCACAGCGATCGCGGGCGACAAAACCCATGAAGAAGCTCATCTCCAGCAGCGAGATCGTCGAATCTGTCCACGGCGAGGGCGGCGAGTGGGAGGTTTGCGCCGCCGCGGAAGCGGACTACGACGAGTCGGATTCCCGCGTCGTGGTAGAACTCCAGAGCTTCTTGAGAAAAGCATCGACGAGCGGAGGCGGCGAGGTCCGCCAGCTGCCGTGGCTGCCCGGCAAGAGCCGTGTGACCGAGCACGCGTCGCGCGAAGAAGCCAGCCAGGTGGCGCGTGAGGTTTTCGCGAGCTGGGTACGCAAAGTCCGTCACTCCATTCCACCCGAACCTTTGGAAGGTTCGGCTTGATAAGGCCATGGCGCGCACCACCTTCGAGCTTCAACGAATTCTTGTGCCGGTAGACTTCTCCGGCCCGTCGGAGCTGGCGCTGCGATACGCGACCGCCTTTGCAGCGCATTTCGATGGAAAAATCGCGCTAGTCCACGTCATTGAGTCCGGCCGGCTTGTTGGCGAGCTCAGTGAATCCGATACCGGGATGACCGAGATCCCACGCCGGGTGGAGGAACAACTCTGCACGTTGGCCAGCCGCTCAGGCGAGCCTGCTCTTTTTGACAAAGTGGAAGTGCGCACCGGCCGGCCATCTCAGCAAATTGGCCAAGCCGCCCGCGAGTTCGGCGGCGATCTCATCGTCATCTCTACGCACGGCTACACCGGGCTCGACTATGTGCTGCTCGGCGGCACGGCCGAACGGGTGATTTGCCATGCACCTTGTGCGGTGCTGGTCGTGCGCAGGCAGGATGGACGCACGCCCGAGCCGAAGAAGATCCTGGTGCCGGTC
>DASTFP010000046.1:0-5534 GCA_035719865.1 Terrimicrobiaceae bacterium
CGTAAAGGCGGGGAGCGGCGCTCTCACGCACGGCCAGCCCGACAGTGCAGGCGTCCCAGCAGCCTTCGCAAGTCTTACGATCACCGTCCCGTTCAACGATCCGAAGGCCGTCCAGGAGGCCTTCGCAGCAAACAGGAACGAGATCGCGGCGATTATCCTCGAGCCTGTTCCCGCCAACGCCGGCCTCTATCTTCCGGAACCCGGCTTTCTCCAGCAGCTTCGCAGCCTCTGCGACGCCGATGGCTCGCTGCTGATCTTCGACGAGGTGATGACGGGATTCCGCCTTGCGCCGGGTGGCGCGCAGGAACTCTACGGCGTCATGCCGGACCTCACAGCCCTGGGCAAGGTAATCGGCGGAGGACTCCCGGTCGGCGCATTTGGCGGGCGCGCAACGATCATGGACAGTCTTTCCCCGGACGGTCCCGTCTACCAGGCCGGCACTCTTTCCGGCAACCCGATTGCCATGGCTGCGGGACTGGCGCAAATCGGTCAGCTCATCAAGCGAGGGGGATGGTCGCGGCTGGAGGAGCTTGGCGAGAGATTTGAAGAACAGGTGTTGCAGGTCATCTCGGGAAAGCCGCTCACCTTTCATCGACTCGGTTCCATGTTCTGTCTCTATTTCTGCGAAGGCCCGGTTCGTAACCTCGCTGATGCGCGCCGGAGCAACCAAGAAGCGTTTTCGCGGTATTTCCACGCCTGCCTCGAGCGCGGCGTCTATTTTGCACCCTCGCAATTCGAAACGGGATTTCTTTCGCTCGCCCATACGGACGCTGATATCACACAAACCGCGCGCGTCACCGCGGAGGCTCTCAAGGTCGCCGGTTATTGAGGCGCGAGACGCCGGCCGACACCCGCAATTTTTTGCCCGCTGGACAAGTGGAATTACTTTCCGTACCGGTAACCCCGTGAACCACCGGGTGCGCGCACGCGCAAAGTTTTTTTTCGAAGGCGATCAAAAGTTCTTCCTGAAGGGTGTCACCTACGGGACTTTCGCGCCGGACGCGGAGGGTTACTACGTAGGCCCCTCCGCGAAGGCCCGCTTGGATCTCTCGATGATGCGTGATGCCGGCGTGAATGGCGTGCGCGTCTACCATGCTCCGCCGAAATGGTTTCTGGACCTGGCGATCGAGTTTGGCGTGCGTGTGATGGTGACGCTCTGGTGGGGACAAAACGTGGATTTTCTAAGCTCCTCGAAGCGTCGCAGGGAAATATTCGACAAGGTTCATCTCGATGTAAAATCGAACGCGGGCCACCCTGGTCTCCTCGGCTACCTGGTGGCCAACGAGATTTCCAGCACGATGGTTCGGTGGTACGGCGTGCGACGCGTCACAGAGTTCGTCGAAAACATCATAAACGTCGGACGGGATACCGATGACGACGTCATGTTCTCCTACGCGAGTTATCCGCCCACGGAATACCTCCTGCCGACGAACATGGATTTCTACACCTTCAATGTCTATCTGCATCGAAGAAGCGAGTTTGAGCGCTACCTGGCCCGGCTCCAGAACCTGGCCGAGGATCGCCCTTTGATAATGGGAGAGTTCGGCATGGACACGCTCCGCCACGCCGAAGAGGAGCAAGCCGAGATGCTTCGCTGGCACATCGAAAGTGTCGTTCGGGGCGGCCTGGCGGGAACCTTTCTCTATACCTGGACAGACGAGTGGTGGTGCAACGGACAGGATATCACCGACTGGGCGTTCGGGCTCACGACGCGCGAACGGCAACCAAAAATGGCCCTCTCCACGGTCAAGGGCCTCTTTGGAGATGGCGAACCGGCCCGCAAGGTCAAGCTGCCACGCTATCCCAAGGTTTCCGTCATTGTGTGTTCCTACAACGGCGCGAAGACCCTCGGTCGGTGCCTCGAATCACTCAAACGCCTCGACTATCCCGACTACGAGGTGATTCTCGTCGACGACGGATCCACTGACAACACGCAGGAGATCGCTGCGAACCATCCCTGGATCGTAAACGTTCGGCAGGCCAATTCGGGGCTCAGCGTCGCCCGCAATGTCGGAGCACAGACAGCGTCAGGCGAGGTGCTTGCCTATACCGACAGCGATTGCATGGCCGATCCGGAATGGCTCTATTTCCTGGTCGGCACGCTGCTCAGCGGCGATTACGCCGGGGTCGGCGGACCCAACATCTCTCCGCCAGCCGAAAACTGGATCCAGGCTTGTGTCGCCGCGGCGCCGGGAGGGCCAAATCACGTGCTCCTTACCGACCTTATCGCCGAGCACATTCCGGGTTGCAACATGGCCTTCTACAAATGGGCGTTTGAGCGGGTGGGAGGCTTCGATCCTGAATATCGCAAGGCGGGCGACGATGTGGACTTCTGCTGGCGTTTGCAGCAGGAGGGACAGATCATCGGATTCAGCCCCTCCGCGATTGTCTGGCACTATCGGCGCTTTACCCTCGGCGCGTTTCGCAGGCAGCAGATTGGCTACGGGGAGGCCGAATCCCTCCTTCGTTTCAAGCACCTCGTCTTCTTCGGCCCGACGGGCACGGCAAAATGGAAAGGCCAGATCTACGGCGCTCCGCGCTTCACATGGCTCGTCAATCGCCCGATTATTTATCATGGAGTATTCGGAGAGGGGCTCTTCCAGTCCATCTACCCCACCCCGCAATCCGACGTTGCCGCCTACCTGAGCAGCATCGAATGGGTGGTGCTGACCCTTTTCGTTTTCTGCCTTTCGATTCCCCTGCCGGTCTTGCGGATCGTGCCCTACCTCATGTTCGGCGGCACGTTTCTCGTGGCGCTATCCTACATGATCCATGCAAAACTCGAGCCGAAACACGACACGATCCGCGCTCGTCTGCTGGTCGCCTTTCTTGCTCTCACCCAACCGCTCGTGCGCGGTTGGTCCCGTTATTTCACCTGGTTGAGATTCAAACGCACGCCTCCGGCCGTCATTGCCTCCCCGGAGAAAAATTACACCCCGACTCGCGGGAGCATCTCCAGCTTTAATTTTTGGACCGAGAACGGCCAGGGCCGCGAACATCTTTTGCCGGAAATCATCAGAGCCCTCGACGCGGAGGGCTGGAACTACTCAATGGATACGGGCTGGAAGGAATGGGACATCCAAATCTACGGAAGTCTCTGGTGGGGCATCAAGCTGCGCAGCGTCACCGAATACCACGGCGGCCCGAAATGCCTGACGCGGATCAAGCTCGATACGCACACGGTCGCCACGACGTTCCTTTTCAACCTT
The DNA here is from genome assembly GCA_035719865.1 of Terrimicrobiaceae bacterium. GTDB lineage: Bacteria > Verrucomicrobiota > Verrucomicrobiia > Chthoniobacterales > Terrimicrobiaceae > DASTFP01. The sequence continues at coordinate 3,210 of DASTFP010000046.1, forward strand.
GTGCTGCTCGCCATCTTGAGTTACCGGCAGTTTTTTGTGGAAGGCGGCGACCTCTGGCTATGGATTCCCTACATTATCTGGCTCGCCATACTCGCCCGGCGCGCCTATCGACTCAAAAAGCGTGTCGCCGAACTCGTTGACGCGTCGGCGCAACGCTGTGGATTCGTGCGGATCGGTAAGGGAACCACACCGCAAAAGGCTTGAGCGAGAGCGTAGCGGACTACGATTTTAAGCTGCCGGCGGAACTTATCGCGTCGCGTCCGCTCGCTGCTCGCGACGCCTCGCGAATGCTGGTGTTACGTCGCGGTTCGGGCGAGATCGAACACCGGTGTTTTCGAGACCTTCCGGGCTACCTCAATCCGGGCGATCTCGCCGTTCTGAACAACTCGAAAGTTATCAAAGCGAGACTTCTTTCCCCTGACAGGCGGATCGAGTTGCTGCTTCTCAGGGCTCTGGGTCCGCGAACATGGAATTGCCTGGTCAGACCGGGCCGCAAGATGCGTCCGGGCTTCGAGTTCGCCATTGCGGATTCCGCGGCGCGGGTCAAAGAGGTTCTCGGGGACGGATCGCGGATTGTGGAATTCGCTTTCGAGCCCGATCTCGACCGGTTCGGCAGCATGCCGATTCCTCCTTACCTCCATCGCGACGCCGATGAGGATGACGACGTTCGTTACCAAACCGTGTTCGCCGAACCCGCGGGGTCCGTCGCGGCCCCAACCGCCGGGCTGCATTTCACCCGGGAACTTCTCGCCCGGATACCGCACACCAAGTTGACGCTTCACGTGGGAATCGGAACCTTCCTGCCGGTCAAAGTCGATCGCGTGGAGGACCATCGCATGCACTCGGAGAGGTATTCCATCGGCGAGGACGCGGCACGCGCGATAAACGCCGCCTCGCGCATCCTGGCCGTCGGCACGACGGTTGCCCGAGTTCTCGAGAGCCAGCCCGCCGGGCCGATAGCGCCACGCTCGGCTGCAACCAGCATCTTTATCCATCCCCCTTTCGCGTTTCAGCGTCTCGGGGCATTGCTCACCAATTTTCACCTGCCCAAATCGACCTTGCTCGTGCTGGTGTGCGCCTTCGCAGGTCGAGAAGAAGTCCGCGCCGCCTACGAGGAGGCGGTACGTGAGCGTTATCGTTTCTTCAGCTACGGTGACTGCATGTTGGTCGTCTGAATCCGTCGCGCCAGGAAGAAATCCTTCAGGATTCGGGCGCATTCCTCGGCCCGGACTTCCCTCGTGATCTCGCACCGGTGATTGAGCTCAGGCATCTGGAGGAGGTTCATCAAACCACCGCCGGCGCCGCCTTTGGGGTCGGGACAACCAAAAACCACCCGCCGCAAGCGAGCGTGAACGATGGCCCCCGCGCACATCGGGCACGGTTCCTTCGTCACGAAAAGATCGCAATCCGTTAGCCGCCAGTCTCCGACCACGCTCTCCGCTTGCGTGATTGCCAGCATCTCTGCATGGGCCGTTGCGTCCCTCAGCGTCTCCACCTGGTTCCACGCCCGCGCGATAATTTCACCGTTCCGCACGACGATGGCCCCTATCGGGACCTCGTCCGCTGCGGAGGCCCTTCGGGCGAGACGCAGAGCCTCACCCATAAAAAAGTCATCGCTGGTGAAATCCGTCATGACCCGCTATGAATAACATATGAATTCGCGTAAAACTATCGTCGCCCCCTCGATTCTTGCAGCGGATTTTGCCCAGCTCGGAAACGAACTTGTGCGGGTAACCGAAGGCGGTGCGGACTGGATTCATTGTGACGTAATGGACGGTCATTTCGTGGACAACATTTCCTTCGGTCCTGACGTCGTGGAAGCCGCCTCACGTCACACGGAACTTCCGCTTGACGTTCACCTAATGATCGAGCGGCCGGACAAGTTCTTCCCGCGATTCACGACGGTGGCCAATTCGATATCCGTGCACGTCGAGGCGGACCATGACGTCGCGGAGACTCTCCAACGGATCCGCTCCGCTGGCTGCAAGGCCGGCCTGGCCATAAGCCCGCCCACGCCCAGCGAGCGCATAGAACCGTTCCTGGACCTCTTCGACATCTTGCTTGTCTTGACCGTGAATCCGGGTTTCGGCGGGCAGGCCTTCATTTCCGAGGCCCTGGAAAAGGTTCGCGCGGGCGCGAAGTGGAGAGTAGAGCGCAAGCTTGATTATCACATCGAAGTGGACGGCGGAATCAATCCGGCCACGGCGCGAGCTTCACGCGAGGCCGGGGCCAACGTGATGGTCGCGGGAACCTCCATTTTCAAGGCCACCGACGTCGCGGCGGAAATCGCCGCGCTGCGCTAGACCAGGTTCACAAATCGACGAG
>DASTFP010000047.1:0-11154 GCA_035719865.1 Terrimicrobiaceae bacterium
GTCGGCTTGGGGGTCGGCGTTGCAGTCGGTTTGGGAGTTGGCGTGGCGGTTGGATCGGGAGGTATCGTGTCGTCCGGCGGGGTGGATTCCGGTGTCGGTTCAGGTGTCGGTGGAGGTGTCGGTTCGGGCGTCGGCGGAGGCGTCGGTTCGGGTGTGGGAGGAGGTGTGGGTTCGGGTGTGGGAGGAGGTGGTGTCACCTCCGGCTCGGACGCGGCCTCGGCTGCGGCTTCCTGTTCCTGAGCGGCCGCGACCTGCGAAAACGCACCGGGATCCATCCAGACGATATCGCCCGCCGGCCGTCTCACCTCCCTGCGCGCAAAGTAGAACAGCGCCGCAGCCAGCAGGAGGTGAAAGGCGGCGACGTAGACCAGATTCCGCCGAAAGTGCGGGTCGCCCATGAATCAAGGGAGGCAGATCGCCGGAAGAAATCCGGACGGGGTCAGGCGAGTCACTCCCCGCCCCCGGTCGGTCCCTCCTCGCGGCGTGTCATCACACCGACCCTGCCGATGCCGACTCGCTTGAGAATGTCCATCACATCAATGAATTTTTGGATGGCCAAGTCTCGATCTGGCCGCACTACTACAGAAATTTGGGAATCCCGAGCCTTAAGCGCGGCCAACTGCAATTCGAGATCGGCCTTGTTTGTAACTTCGCCGTTGAGCTTCAGGACATCGTTGCGATCGATTTGAATGATCTGCGTTTGATCGGGGCTGATCTCCGTCTTGGCCGTGGCGCTGCTGGGAACGACCAGATCGACGCTGTTCTCCATGAGGGGCGTGGTAATCATGAAAATGATCAGCAGCACGAAACACAGATCCAGCAGGGGAGTCACGTTCAACTCCGCGAGGGTGTGAAGGGGATTGCGAGTGCTAAAGCGGCGCATGGATTAGCAATCTGGCGAGAGTGACGAGTCGAAAATCTCCCCGAAAACCGCGGTGGTGGGATGGTGTTGATTTCATGGGCGAGGCCGCGCGCTAGACGAGCTGACGCCGCGGATCGCGGCTCGGGTGCTCAACGAACCTGTGCTCGACTTCAGACGAAAACTCGCCCGCAAAATTCTCTGCCTGCACGATCATCGAGCGGACACTCGTGACAAGAAAGTTGTATCCGAACATGGCGGGAATGGCCACGAGCAACCCGAATACCGTCGTGATCAGGGCACCGGCGACGCCCGGCGCCATCGCGGCGAGGTTGGCGCTGCCGCTCTGCGCAATTCCACCGAAGGCATCCATTACACCCCAGACGGTACCAAGCAATCCGAGAAACGGCGCGCCGCTTACGGCCGTCGAAAGAATGATCATCTGCGATTCCAGCTTGAGCCCTGCCTCGCCCACGGCGCGCTCCATCGCGGCAGTCACAGCACGCATTTGAGCTGCCGACATCTTCTCGGCGGACTCCAAACGGCCTTGGAAGTTTTCGTCCACATCCGCCGATCCCAGAATCTGGAAGCACAATTCGACGCATCCCGCCTTATAGATCTCGTAAAGAGGAGATCCATCAAAACGAACGCCCTTTTCGTAGATTCTCAGGGGCGCGCGATCACGACGAAACAACGCCGAAAATCGTTCCGACTGCCGTCTGGCGAAGTTGAGATAGCGGATTTTTGTCACCATCACGGACCAACTGAAGATCGAGCAGAAAAAGAGAAGCAGCAGGATTGCCTTTCCCTCGATGGTGGATTGAAGAAAGGAGTAAACAAGGCCTTCGGCCAGGGGGAATGCAACGGAAGAAACCATGATTCCTAACAGTTTGAAAGGCGCGCAAGAACTGTCCGGCGAGCACCCGAAAGGAGCCAGAAAGGCCGGAGGAGCAAATTGCCCGAGATGGCCCCGCGGCTTCGTCGCGAGCGGCACCTCGCCGTCCCGCTCACAGGTCGCAACCCGGCAGCATGTCGTTGCGGCACTATCATCGTAGGTTTTTCGAGATTGAATGTTATCGTAAAACCGAAAAGCTGCCAGTCACTAATCTTCCTACCGCCCCATCGCCAGGCGTTGCGCGAGAAAACGCGGAAGGCCGGCCGCCAGGATCTTTTCCTGCGTCAATTTCAGATCGTAAGGAACGAAGCGAAACCCGACCGAAAGCGCGGCGCGGTTGTAAACGACGTAACAGGCGTCCGGACGCAAATTGCGAGGTTGCCCGACGGAGCCGACATTGACCAAGGTTCGCGCGGTGAGAGGAAACGAAACATTGCCCGCCGGTGCCACCACCCGAACGGTCGGTCCCTCACGTGTCCAAACCGCGGGTTTGTGCGTGTGGCCGCAGAAGCAAAGCGACTTCTCCTGAAAGAGGAAATGCTGTTGCGCATCCAGCGGACTCAGGACGTACTGCCACGATTCCTCGTCGTTAAGCGAAGAGTGGACCGCGCTAAAGTCGTCGAAATCCAATCGCAAAGGGCGATTTCGCAGCCAATCCTTTTGCGTCCTGCTGAGTTGATTGCGCGAAAAAGCGATTCCCGCGCGCGCATACTCGTTGAGGGCGACCTCCGCGCCGGGCTCGATGCAGGCCTCATCGTGATTTCCGAGGACCACCGAGCAACTCAACCCGCGGATCAGCTCGAGACACTCGGCCGGGTTCGGACCGTAACCGACAATGTCCCCAAGGCAGATCATTTCCTGCACCCTCTCCGCGGTGATGTCGGCCAGCACGGCTTTCAATGCCTCCAAATTCCCGTGGATGTCAGAGAAGATGGCGAATTTCACGGAATGCACTATTAGCAATAAGCTCCCACTCCCACCAACGTCAACCGGAGGGAGACCGGAATGACTCGGGTCCTCGCTGGAAGGTGTTGATGGATGAAAGGAGCCCAACGCGATCAAAGCCATTCGACACACCGGTTTTGACGGCGGCCTGCTTCCCGCGTATGTAAGGCGCGCATGATTTCTCGCCTCGTCCAAACTCTCGCGCTGATCCTTGCGATCACCGCGCTTCCTGGTCGCGCCCAACCGGCGCCGCCTCGCGACAATCCGTATGACGTGATCGGAAAGGTCTTCTCTCCGTTCTGGAGCGTTCTGCTGGCAGATACCAAGAGCCCGAACAAGGCGTGCACCATGACAATCGAGTTGACGGAGGTAGCCGGCCGGCTTCCGAAGCAAATGTCGGGTGCCACGCTTCAGGCAGCGGTCCAGTTTCCCGACAAGGTAAAACTGCAGGCACCGGTGTTTGGTGAGACTTTCACCGTGTGTCGGGACGGAGACAAGGTCTGGGCGTACCCGGGTGCGAAAGTTCAGTTCTTGCTCGAGCGATTCAAGGGAAAGCCGCCGCCGACCAAGAAGAAGAACACGCCCCTATTTCTTCCCATCACTGCGCAGCAGGCGATATTTCTTCCCGCGCTTTTCACCGTGGCTCGCCCCGACGTCGCCGAGATCCAAAACCTCAACGGGGAGGATTGCCGCGTCATCAGTGCCGGCCTCATGCCGGAGCTTGCCAGGGCCGCCAAGGCCGAAGGATTCCGCGCCAAAATGTGGGTGGCCCCCGGATACGTGCCGCGCCGGGTCGAGATCACCCAGCCCGATTTCGTCGCCATGACGGATATAAAGGATCTGAAATTTTCCCCATCCTTGCCCGCTTCCACTTGGGAGCCGCCCGCGGGCGTCACCGACATTTATTGGACCGACTCCGACCGGCTCGATGCCGTCCTGTTCGTGGTGATGAACTCGCTCAAGATGAAGGAGAGCGACCAGCCGTGGCTTCAGATAAAGTGACGTCTGCCTCGAGCGCGCACGCTTGAGGGCAAAGCGTCGGTCGCGACTTTTTTCAACCCCGTGGAGAACCTCCCCAGCACACGATCTGATCGCAAAAGTCTTCGGCGAATTCTTCCGATTTCGCTATGGGCGCTCTTCGCAATTTGCGCCACCTGGGCTTCCTTCGAGCTCGACGAACCGGTTCGGCAGGCGGTGGTCCAAACCCAGGGAAAAGGGTGGAAGAAGACAGACGATTTCCGCTTCAAGACCGCCGTCCGCAGAGTGGGTGATTGGCCCTGGCTCATGCTCGCGGGCGGCATCGGTCTCGCCATCTCCTGGAAGATCCGAAGCCGCGAAGGGATGCGCATTGTGGCGGCGGCCATGATCGCTTCGACACTCGCGGGTTTGTTGGCCAACGCGTCGCGCCTGACCACGGGTCGCACCCGGCCGCGCGAAAGCCCCGCGATCACGCAGGGCTTCTACGGGCCGTGGAGAGAAGGACGGCTGACGATTGGCGATCCGCCCTTCAACTCGTTTCCGTCCGGCCATACTGCCACGGCGTTCGGTTTCGCCGGAGTCATCCTTTTCGCGCGGCCCTGGCTGGGCGTCGGCGCCATCGCTCTTGCCTCGCTCATCGCCTGGTCGAGCATCATGGTTGGAGCGCACCACGTCTCCGATGTCGTCGTTTCCATCTGCCTTTCGCTTTTCGTAGCGTGGTGGACGTTCAAATGGGCGCAGGCGCATGGTGAAGCCCATGCGCGCAGGGTGTGGGTGAGGCTCAAGGAATTATGGAGGGCGCATCGAGGAGGATGATGTCGAGCGCCTTGATTCCTCGCCGGAAACAGCTCGCGTCCGAACACCCGTCGCTCCTCCCTCCCGGAGAGCCTTCCCTGCCCTGAAGACCGTCCTTGACCTCCTCTCGGGTCTCTTGACGAGCACGACCGCGGAGCGCGTGCTGCTTCTGGTGGTTCTTGTGGTCTGTGCGGTCGGCAATCTGCCATGGCATCTCGACAACTATGACCAGGCCAAGCAGGCCTATGTCTCTTATCAGATCGCCCAGGGCGGAGACTGGTGGTACCAGCAGACCCCGCATCGCGACACGGCCACCAAACCGCCGCTCACGGGTTGGTTGAGCCTGCCGTTCTTTTGGATCACCGGCTCCTGGAATCTCGCCTGGAGACTCCCCGGCTATCTCTGCACTCTCGCCATGCTGCTCATCCTGGCGCGCGAAGCTCGTCGCATCCTGCCGGATTTCGGGGTGCTGCTCGTCATCTGTGCCTTCGGACTGAACCTGCTCACCCCGCGAATCGCGACGCTGGTCCGCACGGACATGATGCTGGCGCTCTGGATCACGATCTGCGGGTTGCTGATCTTCAGGAAGATTGCGAGTGGACAGTCCTGGATGCCGTCGGAGAAATGGGCGTTTTTCTTTGCGATGCTCGCCACACTTCTCACCAAGGGACCGATTCTTTACGCCTTCCTTCTGCCCGGCATGGCGGCCTTTTGCTTTCTTGGTCCGAAGGACCGCCGCCGCCTGGTCTGGAGCGGCTGGTGGACGTGGCTTTTGCCTCTCGCACTGTTCGTTGCTTGGCTGGTGATCGGTTGTTCGACGAAGCCGGAGTTCTACGACGACGTCGTCATCAGAGAATTCATGAGCCGCTTTGATCAGACCCTCAAGGCGCATGAAAGGCAGCAGCCGATCTGGTTCTACTTCCCTCACCTGATCCACAAATTCGCCCCGTGGAGCCTCCTTGCTCTCGCCCTCCCGATCGCTTCGGAGAATGTGCGGCGCAGGATCAAGTCGGACCCCGGAACTCTCTGGCTCGCCTGCTGGGCTCTTGGAGGCCTGCTCTGCATGACCTTCGTGCCCTCCAAGCGAGTGGATCGAATTTTTCCGGTCGTGCCCCCGCTCTGCCTGCTCCTCGTCTCAATGGTTTCTGCCTGCCAATGCGGTAAGCGCATACGAGCCTGGTGCGGCGGCGCCGCCGTCTTCGCCGTGATGGCGGTTTGCGGCTATTTCCTCACGGTTGTCCTCGTGGGCTACCAAAGAAACGAAGATGCATTGGTACGCTTTGGCGAGAAAGTCCAGAAGGCGACAAGAGAGGCTGGCGCTGCGAGGATCGGCGTCGTGGAGGGTCGGGACGAGCCCATGGTCATCTACTGCGGTGCTGACAGCTATCTCCCCGTCGTTCGCGCAATGCGGGCGTGGAAGAATGGCGATATCGATGCCCTTGTGATTCCCGAGCGCAGAATCGCCGATCCCAGCTTGTTACCCCCTCCTGCTCTCGATTCGGGTCCCATCTCGAAGCAGAAGGAGACACGCTATTTGCTGTTCCTGCGGCCCAAATAGCAGCCGCGCCTTCGACGAAGCGCCCCATGGGTCCGTTAGTAACGACACCGTCCCGCCGTTCGCAGGCAATTGCTTTTGACCACAAGCAGCCGATCAACTTTAATCATTCGCTAAAATCTCAATCCACGAACATGTCCCAGTTTCCTGCCATCATTTACACGAAAACCGACGAAGCGCCGGCTCTCGCGACCTATTCCTTGCTCCCAATCATCCAAGCGTTCACACGGCATGCAGGCATCGCGGTTGAGACCAGAGACATCTCGCTCGCCGGGCGAATAATTGCCAGTTTTCCGGAATACCTCTCCGAGGACCAAAAGATCGGTGACGCCCTGGCCGAGCTCGGAAAACTGGCCACCAAACCGGAAGCGAACATCGTCAAGCTCCCGAACATCAGCGCTTCCGTTCCCCAGCTGAAAGCGGCCATCGCCGAACTTCAGTCACAGGGCTACAAGCTCCCCAACTACCCCGAGGAAACCAAGACCGACGCCGAAAAGGAAATCAAGGCCCGCTACGACAAAATCAAGGGAAGCGCTGTAAACCCCGTCCTGCGCGAGGGCAATTCCGACCGGCGCGCGCCGAAGGCCGTCAAGGAATACGCAAGAAACAACCCGCATTCGATGGGAGCCTGGTCGGCCGAATCAAAGACGAAAGTTGGCACGATGGGCCGCGATGATTTCTTCTCGAACGAAAAATCCGTCACCGTGCCCGAAGCGACCAACGTGAAGATCGAGTTCGTCGCCGACGATGGAAAAGTCACGGTGCTCAAGGAAAGGACCGCGCTCAAGGCCGGCGAAGTCTTTGATGCCACCGCGATGAGAAAAAAAGCCCTTCTCGCCTTTCTCGAGAAACAAGTGGCCGAAGCAAAGAATCAGGACCTTCTTCTCTCGCTGCACATGAAGGCGACGATGATGAAGGTCTCCGATCCGATCATTTTCGGCCACGCGGTAAGGGTCTTTTTCAAGGACCTCATCGCCAAGCATGGTGCCACCCTTGGTGAACTGGGCGTGGACTTCAACAACGGCTTCGGCGACCTTGTCGCGAAGATTCAAAGCCTTCCGGCCGATAAAAGGGCCGAGATCGAGGCGGACATCCAGGCGGCCTACGGCAAAGGGTCCGCCTTGGCAATGGTGAATTCCGACAAAGGAATCACTAACCTTCACGTCCCCAGCGATGTGATCGTCGACGCTTCCATGCCCGCGATGATTCGTTCCTCGGGACAAATGTGGAACGCTGAAGGCAAGCTTCGGGATACCCTCGCCGTCATACCCGACAGCAGCTACGCGGGCGTCTACCAGGCTGTAATCGAGTTCTGCAAGAGACACGGCGCCTTCGATCCACGCACCATGGGCACGGTGCCGAACGTCGGCCTGATGGCGCAGAAGGCCGAGGAATATGGCTCTCACGACAAGACTTTCCAGATCCCCGCGAAGGGCACCGTCCGCGTTGTCGATTCGACCGGTAAGACTCTCATCGAGCACTCCGTTGAAGAAGGCGATATCTGGCGCGCTTGTCAGACGAAGGACGACCCGATCCGCGATTGGGTGAAACTCGCCGCGAACCGCGCCAGGGCCACGCATACCCCCACCGTTTTCTGGCTGGACAAGAACCGCGCCCACGACGCCGAGCTGATCAAGAAAGTGGAATCCTACCTCAAGGATCACGATACGGCCGGTCTGGAGATCAAAATTCTCGCCCCCGCCGAGGCATGCCAATTCACCCTCGAGAGATTGAAAGCGAGCAAAGACACGATCTCGGTCACCGGCAACGTGCTCCGCGACTATCTGACCGACCTTTTCCCGATCCTGGAGCTGGGCACCAGCGCAAAAATGCTTTCGATAGTTCCTTTGATGAACGGCGGCGGCCTCTTCGAAACCGGAGCGGGCGGTTCAGCTCCCAAGCATGTCCAGCAATTTCTGGCGGAGGACTATCTCCGCTGGGATTCTCTCGGCGAATTCCTGGCGCTCGCGGTCTCCCTCGAGCACCTCAGCGAAACCTTCGGGAATGCCAAGGCGAAAGTCCTCGCCGACACCTTGGACGAGGCGACCGGAAAATTTCTCACCAACAACAAATCGCCGTCACGCAAAGTGGGGGGCATCGACAACCGTGGGAGCCACTTTTATCTCGCGCTCTACTGGGCCCAGGCGCTCGCCGCCCAGGATCAGGACCCTGAGCTGAAAGCGGTCTTCGCTCCAATTGCCGAGAAGCTCACCGCGAACGAAGCGAAGATCGCCGGGGAGTTGATCGCCGCCCAGGGAAAGCCCGTCGATATCGGCGGTTACTACCGCCCTGACGACGCCAAAGCCTCTGCCGCCATGCGCCCTAGCGCTACATTCAACCAGATTTTGAGCACGCTTTGATCGCGTTGGTCGCGAGGTATGCCTGAGCGAAATTCCAATGTGACGAACACCAAGGTGACAAATGCGGGGGTGCTCCCTCACGGCGGGTACGAAAACCTGCTCTCTTTCCAGAAGGCCCGCTTGTGTATGATGGCACCATACGCTTTTGCGAGCGTTTCGTTGACAAGCGCTCCCGCACTCACGACCAGATGACGCAGGCCGCTCGCTCTGGCAAACAAAACATCGTCGAGGCCAGCCAGGCCAGCAGCACTTCCAAGGAGACCGAGCTGAAGCGGACCAACGTCGCCCGGGCTAGCCTTGAGGAACTCCTCGAAGACTATCGCGATATTCTCCGGACCGGCGGCCACCCCCTTTGGGACAAAAGTTCCAAAGAAGCTCTGTTCGTGCGCCGCCTCGGAGCAAAGCCCAATGTGTCCTATGAGTCCTATCGGTCTTATGTGGACACCCGCCCCGCCCACATCGTCGCGAACATCCTCATCTGTCTCATCCACCAGACCAACTACCTGCTCGACCAGCAAATCCGGCGGCTCGAGAAAGATTTCCTAAAGGAAGGCGGGCTACGCGAGCGCATGACGCGCGCCCGGCTCGCCGCTCGCACCCGGTAATTCAGACATGGCGCGTGAAGCGCCGCGGCAGAATATTCATCGAAGGCACCTCGCAAAATAGGCGTTCATGCTACCGGCTCTTCGTCACCGTTCTGTCGACCTGCTCAAAATCGCAAACGTTCGTCCTGGTCTCTGGAAACAGTTCAGGCCTTCACCTGTGGCGGCTCTGGCAGCGGTGGCACGGGCTCCTTGGCACGTGGAACCTCCTTGCCGACGAGGCGGTAAAACTCCCGCGCGTCCAGATTTTCCTTGCTCAGTAGTTCGGTCGCGATTTGCTCGAGTTGATCTCGATGCGTAGTCAGGATCTGCTTCGCGCTGGAATACGCCTCGTCGAGGATGACCTTCACTTCCTCGTCGATCTCGCGCGCGGTCTCCTCGCTGCAATCGCGCTGTATCGAGCCATCCGAACCCAGGAATGCCGACTGGCGCTGGGCACAGCTGACCAGCCCAATGCGGTCACTCATGCCATAAACGGCGACCATCTGGCGGGCAAGAGCCGTGGCGCGTTCGAGATCATTTTGTGCGCCAGTCGTTACTTCGCCAAAAATTAACTCTTCGGCCGCTCGACCGCCCAACAGGCCGCACAGTCGCTCCGTAAGCTCGCCGCGTGTAAGGAGAAACTGGTCCTCGGAAGGCAATTGCATCGTGTAACCCAACGCGGCGCGTCCCCGCGGAACGATGCTGATCTTGTGAACGGGGTCAGCGTGTTCGCTATGCGCCGCAACGAGCGCATGGCCGACCTCGTGATACGCGACACGGCGCTTTTCATCGGCATTGAGACGGCGACTGCGACGCTCCGGGCCAGCAACGACCTTTTCAACGGCCTCCTCAAGATCGCGTTGCGTGATCGCGTTCGCTTTGCGCCGCGCGGTCAACAACGCGGCCTCGTTGAGCACATTTGCCAGGTCCGCGCCGGACATCCCGGCAGTGGCCGCTGCCAAACGTCGAAGGTCAACATCTGCAGCCAGCTTCTTGCCCCGCGCGTGAACCTTGAGAATCGCCTCCCGACCATCGAGGTCGGGCGCATCCACGACGATCTGGCGATCAAACCGGCCAGGACGCAGCAAGGCGCGATCCAGAACCTCCGGGCGGTTGGTGGCGGCGAGGATGATGACTCCGGCGTTGGGCTCGAAGCCGTCCATTTCAACCAGCAATGCGTTGAGCGTTTGCTCGCGCTCGTCGTTGACCGCCCCAACGTGGACCCCGCGCTGGCGGCCGATGGCATCCAGTTCATCGATGAAAACGATACAGGGCGCGTGCTGCTTGGCCTGTTGAAAAAGATCGCGAACACGCGCCGCGCCGACGCCCACAAACATTTCGACGAAATCGGCGCCGCTCAAGGAGAAGAACGGAACGCCGGCTTCGCCCGCCACGGCCCGAGAGAGCAAAGTCTTGCCCGGTGCCGGGAGGGCCAACGAGCAGCGCACCTTTCGGGATGCGTGCGCCGAGCGCTTCGTAGTCCCTGGGATTCTTGAGAAAATCGACGACCTCTTTTAGTTCCTGCTTCGCTTCGTCGCATCCGGCTACGTCGCCAAAGGTGACGCCGGTGTTTTTGTCCACGATCATCTTGGCGCGGCTCTTTCCGATGCCAAAAACACCCTCGCCGGCGGCTCTGAAGCGACGGGCGAGCAGCGACCACAAACCGAAAATCACGAGAAGGGGCAGCACCCAGGCCATGAGGAACTGCGACAGAGCGCTTGGGCGCGTGCCGCTGAACTTGGCACCGGCAGCCTGGAGTTCGTTGACGAGGTCCGGGTCCTCAACGCGTATGGTGCGAAAGAAGAATGGTTTGGTCTCGTTGACCGCCTCCTGGGGACTGGGAGACGCCTTGACGTGATCTTCGTCGGCCGCTTTGGAGGCGGCATCGGGAGCAGGCGTCTCGGTCGCGGCAGTGGCCCGCGGCTCAATTCGGCCGACGATCTCGTCCTGCTGGATGGACGCTTCGACGACTTCGTGTCGGGAGAGGTAGGCCTTGAACTCGCTGTAGGGAATGGTCTGGACCGCGATTTGACGAAACAATTCTGCCACACCCAGAGGGTGACGAGCATGACCACGAAATAAACGAGCAGCCATCGTATCTGGGGATCGAATTTTCCGGGAACCTTTAGTTCGGGTGTGCGCTTCTTCATGGGTATTCAGGCGCCATTCCTAAAGATACTCTC
>DASTFP010000048.1:0-5877 GCA_035719865.1 Terrimicrobiaceae bacterium
GGACAGGACAAGCCCGATCTGGCAACCGCACATTTCGCGCCCCAATCGCCGAAGGTTTGCGTGGAACCGGAGACCGTTTCCGTCCTTGCGAAGATAAGCATGAACCGGCCATTTGGCAGTTTCCTCAATGTAGCAGCTCAAGCCGTGAGCACTCTCGCCCGGATCCAGGAAAACCAAAGGCTTGATCGGAATCGCCTCGCAACCCCGAGCCCGCTCTTCGCGAGCAAGTAGATTTAGCTCGAATAAACTCTCCGCTTTCTGCCGAAGAATCGGATAGATGGACCAGCTTCGCCGCATGATCTCGAGCAGCGCCTCCACGGTGGCTTGGTGGTGGGCCACAACGATCACATAAGGAAATTGCTCTCGCCCGCGATCCAGCAGTTTTGAAAGCACTTGCAATGAACGCGAATCGTTTCCCGCGTGGGCCTGCTGGATAAAGACATCCCGCAGATCCGGTGAAGGTGACGGAAGGCTGCTTTGCGTCGGCTCGGCCCCCATATTGCCGACCTTAACGCAAAGGACCGGCTCCCCCGTTTCTCTCACGATCGTTTCCGCGCAGACCGAGGTAAACTCTTCGCACGGAATCCCGTCAGACAGAGGCATCAGGCAAAGAACTTTGCCATATCCTTTGCGCTTTGCTGGAGGCGGTGCCATCCGTACCGACGAAGGGGCCCCGGGCTTGAACATGCCCGGCCATCGTTCAAGAAGCCTCCGAATATTCTTCCGGGGAAAGCGCAAGACCTCGCTCTCAACCATGGCGTGCATGTTAAAACGATCCTCGCCGTCAACGACGTCACCCGCATGCAAGGGGGCGGTCTCGCGCGGTTTCTCGGACTCACAGCACCCCTGCAGAATGAGAGAAATCGAATCCTGCGGCATCCCGTCCCGCACCAACCTTTGGCCAACGCGCAAGTGCTCGACGCCGTTGCCCTCCTCATCCTCGCGGGACAGCGATTCCCCCTGAGGCGACATATGCCGTCGCAACCAGTCTCTCAACCGATTCTTCATTCCGCGGTTGCGCCTGAGATACATGCCAATTGAGCGTCCTCCGGTGAGCCAACTTTAAGCATGTAATTCTGGTCCTCCTCTCTAATTCCAAACTAGGGCGAGAATGCGGCTTGTCAAAGCGCCGCCTGTTGCGGAAACGTTTCGGCTCTGATTAGTTCGCGGTTTCCGGATGAGTAACTTGAAAGAGGCCTGGCCCGCCATATGCGATTTTTCTGTCCGGCTCGATCTGCCGCCGAGCCGCTGGAAGCACGCATGGTCGACTCACGAGATCAGCGCAAAGCGTTTGCACAACGCGGTCAGGTGGTGGCAACCAAAGACGATCGTCGAAACGGGAACCTTCGAAGGGCTGGGCACATTCGCGATCGCGAAGGCGGCCCAGGTAAACGCCAATCGAGCCAGGATATTCACAATCGACTATGATGGAGACCCTGACGTTTCGATCCCTCCGGAGGATTGGCTGCAACTGGGCAAAATCCGCGAGCAAAATCTCGACCTCGCACGCTCCGAGTGTCCGGACGTGGAGATTCACTTCCTCGACGGTGATTCCCGAAACATCTTGCCGGCGCTCTTCCCGTCCAAACTGGACCACTGGGATTTCTTTTTTCAGGATTCCATGCACTTCATGAGCGGAATTCTTGCCGAGTGGAAAATTATGAGGCCTTTTGCGAGAGCGGGCTCAGTGGTGGTCTTCGACGATGTTTGCCTTGATTGGAAGAAGATCCCCCGTCACCTGCTCAAACGCGACGACTTCTGCGGGCACTTTCTCCTGACCGAGGTTTTGAAGAATGGCTGGCTCTGCAAATCGACAGCCGAGGGGCGCGCCCAGTTCTGGGCACAAAAGAAAGCCGGCATGCGACGGCCGGCGCGCGACTCATCATGCTGAACGCGTGGACTCTAATCGGCTTCGCGGCGAATGCCGCCGTGATCGTCATGGCCGTTGCCTGGGTAATTGCCCGTCGCGCCGGGAACGCGAGCTGTCTGGAGGTAGCATGGACCTACGGATTCACGGTTGTCGTGTGGCTCTACGCGCTCATTGGAACTGGTTATCCGCCCCGCAAATGGCTCATCGCCGGAATGGTCACGCTATGGAGTCTTCGTTTGGGCTCCTCTCTTCTCTTCGATCTCATCCGGCATCATCCGGTGGAGGGGTTTCGCTATCTGAAGCTGCGCGAGCAGTTCCCGAAACGTCCCTGGCTCATGTTCTTTGGGTTCTCCCAATACCTGGCCGCACTGCTCACGCTGCTCTCAGCCCCTTTCGCCGTCGTCTGCTCGAACGCGACTCCGGAGATAAGCCCCTGGGAAATAGCGGGCGTGATCGTCTGGTGCGCCGCAATGGCAGGACAGACTCTGGCGAACTTTCAGCTCAAACGCTTTCGATCCGATCGCAGAAACTCCGGCAAGGTGTTCAATTCGGGTCTCTGGCGATACTCACGTCACCCGGATTACTTCTTCGAGTGGCTCTTTTGGGTTGGTTACTTCCTTTTTTCGGTCGGTTCACCGTGGGGTTGGGTCGCGGTCTATTGCCCTCTGCTGATGCTCCATTTCTTGACGAAAGTCACCGGTATTCCTCCCACCGAAGCGCGCTCTCTGGCATCGCTCGGGAGCGAATACCGCCGCTACCAGGAAACCACGAGGGAATTTTTTCCAGGCCCGCCGAAGCCGGGTGTCTGAGGTCAACCGCGCAAGAAGACCCTGGCTCAAAGCGCTGCCAGTGATGAAGACCCTTTTGTTCCTTTTCTCCTGTGTTTCCATGCTTGGTGCGCAAGTCGTGGAGAAGCTCGTCGCCGAGGGCGATGACCTGGACAGGAAAAACAGGAATTTCGAGGCGGTTGCGCTCTACCTCCAGGCGGATTCGCAGAAACCGAGAGACGCAGGAATCTTGTGGCGCATTTCGAAGCAATACGCCCAACTCATGATGGATGCCGAGAGCGCCTCTGAGCGAGGGCGACTCGGCCAGAAGGCGCTCGATGCCGCGCAGGGAGCAGTCTCCGCAGATCCGGAGGATTCTCAAGCCCACCTATCCCTGGCAATCGCATACGGCCGAATCGCGCTGAATGAACCCGCCCGCCGGAAAGTGGAATTGTCCCGGCTAATCAGGCAGGAAGCTGAAACCGCTGCGCGCCTCGATGCAACGAATGACTATGCCTGGCACGTCCTCGGCCGCTGGAACTACGAGCTCGCCAACTTCAATCCGCTCCTGAAGGCCCTCGCACAGGCCATTTACGGCAAACTTCCCGATGCGTCGAACGAAAGGGCTGTCGAATGCTTCACCAAAGCGATAGCTCTGCAGCCGCGGCGCGTAGTACATCGCGTGGAACTTGGGCGCGCTTACCTCGCTATCGGCGAGAGAGAGAAGGCTCGCGAGGCATTCAATAAAGGAATCTCCCTGCCATCCGCCGAAAAGGATGATGATAACAACAAGGCGCGAGCTCGCGAGATGCTCAAACAACTACCGTGAGGCTTAGTTTGTATGCACACCGTTTCCACCATTGAGCGGTGTCCGAAATTCTCACAGGACTTTTCCGCCAGAGTCGGACAAACTCCCGGGTGATGCCGCGCATTCTCATTCTTACTGCGAGCATGGGTGAGGGCCATAACACTGCCGCCCGCAACATTCGGGATGCGTTGGTACAGGAAAGCGGAGGAACCGCGGAAGTGCTTGTTGCCGATCCTTATACGCGAACAAACCCCGTCATCAACAAGCTCATGCAGAAAGGTTACACGACGGCGATCAATCGTTACCCCCGCGCTTGGAAAGTTGTCTTCGAACTGCTCAGCAAGCGCGGCGTGGTTGAGGGCATGGGTCCGATGCTCGCAGAATTGACCGCCGCGGTTAAGGGGCTCATCGGCGAATTTCGGCCCGATATCATAGCGTCGACCTACCCGGTCTTCTCGTTTCTTATCGCCAAGATTCGCAAGAGGCATTCATCCGTCACGGTGCCCTTCTACACCGTCATCACGGACTCCACGATGATCAATTCTGCCTGGTATCGCTGCCCGTGCGATGGCTCGATCGTGGCGGACGAGCAGACCGCGCGCGTCCTCCGCGGCGACGGTGTTCCCTCCGAGAAAATCCACGTGTTGGGCTTTCCCGTGGACCTGGCCTTCGAGTCCTTCGAACCAGCAGCTCCCCCCTCTAAGGAAGGCTGGAAGGCGATCTTCTTTCCGAGCGGCGTTTCCGAATTCGCCGCCAAAGTGCTTACCCATCTTGCCGAAATCCCGCGATTGCACGTGACCGTCGTCACTGGCAGAAGGCACCAGGTTTTGCAAAAACTCCAGGACGCACGCCTGCCCCGGCACGGCTCCCTCCTGGGCTGGACGGATCAGATGCCCGCGATGATGACTTCGCACCATATTTTCATTGGGAAAGCAGGCGGAGCGACTGTGCAGGAGGCGATCGCCGCGCAAATTCCCTTTCTGGTGAGCCACGTCGTACCGGGCCAGGAGGAAGGCAACATCGCGCTTATCGAGCAGACGGGCATCGGCGCCTTGGCCGTCGGCAACCCCCAGCGGATCCGTGACATGATTCTCGGAGCGATGGCGAACGACGCCATTCTCTGGAAGGCGTGGCGCGCAAATCTCGCGGCGCTCGAAAAACCGCCCGCCTCACGGGCCATCGCGCGCTTCCTGCTCGCACGCGCCGGCGCCCATCCGGCGTAAGACACAACCTTTGCGAACGCGCGTTCGAGCGCCTACGATTCCTCCGTGCTTCCAAGATTGCTCAGATACGGAGAGGTCTACTCCATCATGCTGCGCAACTCGTTGATTCGGGAAATGGCCTTCAAGGCAAATTTCCTGCTGTGGATGGGAGTCGAGTTGCTGTGGTTTATCGGCCAGATCGTGTTTCTCGAGGTGATCTTCGGCTACGTCGACCAGATCGGAGATTGGACAAAATGGGAGGTCGTCCTGCTCGTTGGCACTCATCAGCTCATCGCTCAGATCTTCCAGGCTTTCTTTTACTCCAACCTGGCTAATCTGCCCGAGCTGATCCGAACCGGGAGGCTCGATTTCCTCTTGATTCAGCCGATCGATACGCAATTCGCCGTGTCCACCAAGCAATTCGGCCTCGACAATCTCGTCAACGCCGTCATCGGCATCGCGTTTGTCGTAACGTCGCTAATCAAGTTGGCCGTCTGGCCCACGCCCGGTCAGATCGCGCTTTACATCGCCGCCATCGCCATGGGAGTCATGATCCACTACAGCGTCCTGTTCTGTCTTGCGGCCTTCAGTTTCTGGATCGTCCGCTCGCAGGGTCTGATTTACGGATACTACAGCTTGTTCAATCTGGGGCGCTATCCCGACGTCATCTTCCGCGGGCTCTTCAAATTTGTGTTCAGTTGGATCATTCCGATCATTGTCGTAACGAATGTTCCCACACGCTTGTTGATCCGCGCCGGCGACGCCCCGGGGCCCCTCATCTTGCAACTGTTTCTTGCCACCCTGATCGCCGCGAGCGTGACGCGCCTGTTCTGGCTCGCCGCTCTCAAACGCTACGCAAGCGCCAGTTCCTGACCTCGCGAATACCTGACTCCTCAGCGAAGCGCTCCGACTTTTTCCAGGAGGCCCTTCATATCACTTTTCGACCCACGGAAAGACACCAGAAAGCACATGCCCTTCTCCTCACGGATCGCCATCACCAAACGATCCGACTCCGTAATCCGCCAGGACCCCTCCGGTATCACACTGATCCCGAACGTTTGCGCGGAGAAGCCGTAGAAGTACATCGTGTTCTGTGGGACTGCCACTTGCGCGACGGGTTCGTTATCAACATTGAAGATCCGGACACCGACAACATCGAATTGAGCGAACTCGGGCGGTATACGAAAGTTATCGAATCCCTTAAGAGCAAACCAATCCTGCAGAGCGCCA
>DASTFP010000049.1:0-3973 GCA_035719865.1 Terrimicrobiaceae bacterium
ATCCAGATCTGGAAAAAGGCGCCCCTTTACGATCCCGCACGCGGCAGGCCGCTGACCTGGGCTGTAACTCTTACGCGGAACAAGGCGATCGACGTGCTGCGTTCCACGCAACGCCGCAGCTCCCTGCAGGACGCCGCGCAGCAGGATCTGGAACGATTGGAACAATTCGACGACAGGAGCTTTTTCGACTCGGTCACATCAGCGGAGACGAGCAGGCTCGTGCGCGACGCGATTCAAAGACTTTCGAAACAACAGCGCGATGCAATTGAACTCGCGTTCTTTTCCTCGCTGACCCACACGGAGATTTCGGAACGTCTCCGGGTGCCCCTGGGCACAATCAAGGCACGAATCCGCCGTGGGATGATGGCGCTGCGAGATATCATCGACCCGCAACTCTGAAGCTGCGGCAGCAGGAAGTCACCGACGCCAGCAGTCGGCGCTCATGCCGCGACGCGATCAGTCACTTCGCGCTCACGAGCAACCAGCCAAATGGGTTGGCCGGCTTCATCGAAAATCGGAGTAATCGCGATTTCTACCCAATACGGAGTTCCGTTCTTGTGATAGTTGAGAATCGTCTCACGGCACGGACGATATTCATGCACGGCGCTGCGCATTCGCTCCGCCGTCGCGCGATCGGTTCTCTCGCCCTGCAAGACCGGACCAAGCTTTCTTCCGCGGAGCTCCTCGAGCGTGTATCCGCACATTTGGGTGAAAGCGGGATTGACCCACTGAACCAAACCGTCCCGGCCTGTCATCACGAAAGCCTCCGGGTTGACGTCCTGGGGCAGGGCAGCGATCGCCTCAAGAACGCGAGTCTTGACTGCCGGAGAAGCTTCGGCGCCACCCTCGCGCAGCGTTGAAAGCGTCACGGCCGCGCCGACTTCAGCCAAACTCCTCACGAATTCGCGGAGCTCATCATGGAACTCGATGACTAACTCGAAGCTCTCTCGCTCCTGTGCCGACATGACCCCGGACACGTACAGCGCAGCTTGTTGCTGAAGGAGAGTGCTAAGCATCGAAGAGTCCCATATTCAACCGACGCTACGTTCACAAGCTCAGACTGGATTCGTGGTGGACTCAAAAAACCTCGGGAGTGCCGCGGAGACTGAGATGTGGGACGGCAACGTTTGGGCAGACCAGATGGATGCACTGCGAACGCAAATTTCGCAAATTAAAGTCTGCACCCGGTTTCGGGGCCTGATCGTTCCTCTTCATGAGGGGCAAGCTAACTCCTGCCCCAAACCCAACAAACCGAATCAAACGCATCATGAAAAAAGTAACCTATCTCGCAGCGGCGATTGCTGCGCTCCTGTTGTCGACGCCTGGCCTTCACTCCGCAACAGGGCAGAAGACCGTCGTCGAAGTCGCCGCCGGAGCCGATCAATTCAAAACCCTCGTCGCCGCGATCGAAGCGGCAGGGCTCGTGGAAACCTTGAACGGAAAGGGACCATTCACGGTCTTCGCACCGACGGACGAAGCTTTTGCCAAGCTCCCAAAGGGAACGGTCGACAACCTGCTCAAACCCGAGAACAAAGAAAAGCTGGTGGCCGTGCTTACCTACCACGTCGTTCCGGGCAAAATCATGGCCGCAGATGTCGCGACAGGCGATGCCCAGACAGTGGGCGGCAAAAAACTCGCCATCAAGGTGGATGGGAGCAAGGTGAAAGCCGGCGCTGCAAATGTCGTTAAAACCGACATCCCTGCGAGCAACGGTGTGATCCACGTCATCGATACCGTCCTGATCCCTTAAGAAAGTTTCCGCGCGGGCGAAACGGGGGGGCCAATGTGCCTGCCCGCGCGGTCCAGCCCATATCCGGCTCCGCGCCGGACACGAAAAGAAAGCGCTGGCCGGCGCATTCCCGAAGCGAAGGCCAGCGCTTTCAGTTTTGACAAATCCTTGCCCAAGTCACTTCCGGGTATAGGCTTGAATACCGGTGAGTGGCCTGATCCCCCAGGAACTAAAATCTGTTCTCGAACGAAACGCCCGCGCGCTCGAGTTGCGACCGTCGATCGGGAAAGGCACCGGGAAGACTCTCGTTCGCCTCCAACCTGGAATGAGATGCGAAATTGAGGATGGCCCGTGGCGATTGACCGCCGGCGTCTCAGAAAGCTCGGGAGGCACGAATTCAGGTCCGGACCCCGGCACCTTCGGCAGAGGGGCGCTGGGCTCCTGTCTGGCGATGAATTACGCCAACTGGGCGGCGAAACTGGATGTCCCGATACAAGGAATCGAAGTGGAAGTCGAAGGCGATTATGATGTTCGCGGCTTTTATGGCCTTGCGGAACTTCCGCCCGGCTATCTGGAGGTTCGCTACCGGGTTAAGATCGAGAGCGATGCGCCGGAGGAGCTCATTCGAAAGGTCCTCGACGAAGCCGATGCCCATTGTCCTTGGTTTGACGTTTTCCGGCGGCCGCAAAATCTCAAACGAATCGTCGAGCTTGCCGTTCCCAAGACCTGAGCAATCCCCGGCCTGACGCATCTCGAGGAATTCAATGGACGCAAAGCTCCAGCGTCGCATTCAACGCTACGGGTGGGATCGCGCGGCGGACCATTATGAGCTCGCCTGGAAGGATCAGCTCGAGCCGGCACAGACGCGCATGCTTGCGCTCGCCGCAATTCGTCCCGGTGATCGTGTCCTCGATATCGCATGCGGCACGGGCCTTGTAACGTTTCGAGCTGCGGAAATGACAGGATCCACCGGACGCGCAGTAGGGTTGGATATTTCCGGCGAAATGGTTGGGCGCGCGAGAGAGCGAGCCGCTGAATTCCGTCTCGCAAACGTTTCATTCGAGCGAGCGGGGGCGGAGGAGCTTCCGATGGAAGATGACAGCTTCGATGTCGCTCTCAGCGCGCTAGGGCTGATGTACGTTCCCGATCCTGCTGTGGCAGTCGCGCAGATGCGTCGCATCCTAAGAAAAGGCGGCACAGCGGCAGTTGCTGTCTGGGGGCAGCGCGAGCACTGTGGATGGGCCGGAATTTTTCCCATCGTGGACGCCCGGGTAAAGACGGAAGTTTGCCCCCTCTTTTTCGGGCTCGGAACCGGAGATTCGCTAAGGAAAACCTTCGAACGCGCCGGTTTTGAGCGGGTCGTGAGTGAACGCTTCAGCACCATCCTGCGCTATGAATCCAGCCCAGAGGCCCTTGGAGCCGCATTCGCCGGCGGGCCGGTGGCGCTCGCATACTCCCGGTTCGACCCGGCAACACGCGAAGAAGCGCACGCGGAATATCTCGAATCGATCTCCAGGTTCCGCGACGCGGACGGCCGCTACGAGATTCCGGGCGAGTTCGTCGCTGTCTCCGGCATAAAGTGACGCCCTTAATTCTTGCCTTCAACGAGACCAATTTCTGTATCCGCAGCCGACGCCAGGGAGAAGGGCCAAACGGACTGCCCTCCCTTCGCTCTAGGTGCGCTTTTCTGCGACGAGGAGTTCGAGAAGCGCCTCGGGATCCGCGCAGCTCAGAAGCAAGAACTTGCCATCATTCATCAGAATGCAGAGCACCCGGCGGAGGTCGGAGAGAAAAACAATGGCGCGGCGGCCGTTTTCAAGCAAAAACTCACCCGACTGGTAGCCTGGCATATTCGTCCCGATGATCTTTCGTCGCGGTTTGAAATCGGGCCACTGTGTCAAGTCCAGGACCACAGACGGGCCAAGATTCATGGAGGACACGGGAAAACGCCAACAAAAGATGTCCCCGCGAACGAACAGTCGACCGTCCTCAATCTCGTAGCGTACATGCTTCGAACGATCGAGTACCAGGAAACCGAACACCAGCAGTGCGGACGCGACAATACCGATCCAAAAAGCCTGTTCGGGCTGACGAGCCAGAACCCCTACAACCACCCCGATCAGAACAGAAACCGCCACAACGAAACTCGCGCAGAGATACCACTTTCGGGGCGTCGAAGCACGCGCTATTGAAACGGACGCCACCATGTGGATATTCTACTTCGACTTTGCAACGAGTTCATCT
>DASTFP010000050.1:0-4806 GCA_035719865.1 Terrimicrobiaceae bacterium
TGGAAGTCGGCGCCTCACTCGGAGCGCAACCCGTTCCTCAGCAGGTCGAACAGTTGAGGAAGGTTGAGGCCGTCGGAGCCACCACAAAGCTCGACGAAGCCAACCTCCGCGATGCCATCTTCGTTCTCCGAAGAAATCCGCCAGACGTCGGCTCGCTCAATCACGCCACGATGAAGTTTACCTCGCCGGAGACAGCGGTCTACTTCGCCTTTGCGAGTGACTTTCGCCAGATTCTCGGTGCGATGTCGAACGCGATCGCGGCCGGAGTTCCCACCCCTCCCGCCATCCAAAACAGCCGGCTCGCTCAGCTGATCCCTCAGGCCTTTGGGCCGGACTGCGCAATCTCCCTTTGGTGGGCGCCGCAGCAAATGAGGCCCTCCGGCTTCATCGCTGTCCAGATCAGGGACAAACCGAAAGCGGAAGAGTCCGTGCGCGAATTGCTTACGCTCCTTCCGGACGGTCAAGTAACCGAATCGGAAGGCATCCGCTATTTGAGTTTCCCGTCGCTGCAAAGCGCGTTCGTCAATCCCACGATCGCGCTCGATACCGATTTCCTGCTTCTGGGTGTCGATCCGGGGGAGTTGGGCCAATCGCTACAGGCTTCCAAGGCCGGCGAGAGCCTTGAGAAGTCTCCGGTGTTTTCAAGCGCGCTGCCCGCGTTTAAAACTGCCAACGAGGTTTTCGGATTTGCGGACACCAAGCTGCTTTTCGAACGCGGTTTTCCGCTGCTGCGGCAGGTGATCGTTTTTGGGGCTGCTGTGGTGCCTGGTGCGAGCGACGTTATCGATGCGTCCAAATTGCCGGAGACCGGGAGCATCGCCAAACACCTCCAACCCATTGTCTATTCCCAGACCCGGATCCCGGAGGGTTATCTCGTCGAATCCACTGGCCCGATCACGATGAATCAGGCGGCCCTGCTCGGCGGTCTGGCCGGCGCATGGTTCCTCAAGCCGACCGTCGCGGAGCAGTGAGGCGAACCGGGAATCGACAAGATTTGCATTGCAAGTTTGCCTCCAATCGTGCGTTTGTAGGAGCAGCATTGTTATGAAATCGTCGCTCTGGATAGTCACCGCCACCGCACTCCTGATCGTGCTTGCAGCCTGCCAAAGCGGGAGCCAGATGAGCGCGCCCCAATCCTCGGGCCAGAACCGCTTCGGATATCAGGGAACCCAATCCGCACAGACGCAATTTGCCAATGCGACACCCACGCCGGAACCGCGTTCCGAGGCAACGCCAGAAGCGACACCGCAAGACACCGCGCCGAGTCCGACTCCAGAGACCACCGTCTCCACTCCCGCACGCGATATCCCCTACGGCACTCCGGTTCCGGGGAAGTCCGGTTTCGTGACGAGCCCACATGCACCCTATGCCGGGTATGTCGATGTGCGCGGATTTCCTCCCGGCACGGAGGTTAAGTGCCCTTACACGAATAAGATTTTCCTCGTCCCCTGAGCACGGTTGCCATCTTCGGCCCGGGGCTGATTGGCGGTTCGCTCGCCCTGGCTCTGCGAAAAGTTCGGCCGGAATGGAATTTGCGCCTTTGGACGCGTTGTCTGGAAACTGCGAGAAAAGCGCTCGCAGTTTTTCCCTCCGTTTCCACCGATGAAGCCGAAACCGCCGAGGGCGCTGATCTGTGCGTTCTCTGCACACCCATCGGCACGATGCAATCGCTGGCGGAAAGGATCGTATCTCAGCTTCCCCCCGCGGCGACAGTTACGGATGTCGGAAGCGTCAAGGGTGGGGTCGTGCAGGGGCTTGAGCGCATACTGGGAGCACGATTTGTTGGCTCTCACCCGATGGCTGGCTCCGAACAAAGCGGCTTCGATGCCGCGCGGGCCAATCTTTTTGAGGGAGCGGTTTGCATAGTCACTCCCACACCCAGTTCCTTACCCGGATCGTTACGAACGGTGCGCGACCTTTGGGAGGGTGTGGGATGCCGGTTGGTGATGATGCCGCCAAACGAACATGACGAATGCATCGCGCGGGTCAGCCATCTTCCGCATGCCGTCGCGGCGGCGCTCGTCAATGCGATAAACCTGCGAGTAGCGGATGCCGGAGCGGTAGCCGGCGGAGGCTACCGTGACACCACGCGCATCGCAGCCTCTCCGCCCGCGATGTGGAGGGAAATTCTTATCGAGAACCGCGCGGAGTTGGCGGCGGGATTGGGCGACTTTTCGACGATGCTTGAAAAAATGAAGGAGATGATCCTTTCCGGCGACGCGGCGGCTCTGGAGACATTCCTCGAGCGCGCCAAGACCCTTCGTGAAAATTTGCCATGAGCGGGGACGTTTTTCGTGTCAAAAGAGCGAGGAATCTTGAGACCGAAATCACCGTGCCCGGTGACAAGAGCATCTCGCACCGCGCGATCATGCTCGCAGCACTCTCAAACGGAGTATGCAAGCTCGCAAATTTTCTTGAAGGGGAGGACTGCTTGTGCACCGCGCGAGCTTTCCAGCAACTGGGCGTGACCATCGAGGCCCCTGAGCCCGGCCTGGTCGTCGTTCACGGCTCGCATAGCAGGCTGACCGCGCCCGAGGAGGAGATCGACTGCGGAAACTCCGGCACCACGATGCGCCTGCTTTCCGGCCTCCTCGCGGCGCAGCCGTTCACCTCCCGCCTGGTCGGCGACGCCTCGCTTTCAAGGCGCCCGATGCGCCGGATCATCGAGCCGCTAGCACAGATGGGCGCCACGATCAACGCCCTGGGAGCAAACGATACGCCGCCCCTGATCATCCATGGCGCACCGCTCCACGGCATCACCTACCGCACACCAGTCGCCAGTGCGCAAATCAAGAGCGCGATCTTGCTCGCCGGTCTCTATGCTGCAGGAGTCACAACCGTTATCGAGCCGGCTCAAAGCCGTGACCACACGGAGCGCATGCTCGAGTATTTCCTGGTCAATCTTCGGCGCGACGAAACCCGGCCGGACCGCCACCACAGGCCGACGGAGTGCCGGACTTCGATGCTTGGCCAGCAGCGGATCGAGTCTAGAGATTTCGCCGTGCCTGGGGACATCTCCAGCGCCGCGTTCTGGCTCGTGGCCGCCGCCGGTCAACGAGGCTCCCGCCTGCTGGTTAGGAACGTCGGCTTGAATCCAACCCGCACGGCCATTCTCGACGTGCTCGTCCGAATGGGAGCCCATGTCCGGGAGATCGTCGAGACCATCGAGGAGGGAGAACCTTGCGGCGCGATTGAGATCGAAGGTGCACAGCTGACCGGAACCGTAATCGAGGGCAACGAGATACCAGGGGTGATCGATGAGATCCCCGTGCTTGCCGTCGCCGGCGCTCTTGCCCAGGGCAGAACGATCATTCGCGACGCGAAGGAACTCCGCGTCAAGGAGACCGACCGAATCGCCGCCATCGCATCCAATCTTAAGCTGATGGGCGCCGTGGTCGACGAAGCCGAAGATGGTCTGACTATTTACGGCGGAGACACGCTCCATGGCGCCAAGATTCCGAGCTATGGTGATCATCGGATCGCGATGGCCTTCGCGATTGCGGGTCTTTTTGCGACAGGCTCCACCATCATCGAAGATACGGCCTGCGTGCGCACTTCGTATCCGCAATTCGAGTCGATGCTGATGCACATCCAGCGAGGCGACAATACCCTCTGGACCCCGACGCCCGTCATCTCCCCGCTGTCCGGCCGGCGCTCCCCGATCTTGGACGAATGAAAATGGTCGTCGCCATCGATGGCCCGGCCGCCTCCGGAAAGAGCAGCGTGGCAAGGAAGCTCTCTTCGCGGCTTTCGTATTCCTACGTGGATTCCGGCGCCTTTTATCGCGCAATCACGTGGTGGATCCTTCGCAACAGCGCGAATCCCGCTTCCGCCGAGGAGGTCACCGCGTTGGTCGCCAGGAGCCGGCTTGAATCCGGTTTCAACAACGATGAGGCGTTTCTTCTTATCGACGGGATTGATGCAAGGCCGCACCTCCGCGATGCCAAAGTCAACCGCTCAGTCTCGCCGGTTTCCCGCGTTCCGGCGGTGCGGCAAAGCCTCACAAATCATTTGCGCGATCTTGCCAGCCGGCGCGACGTCGTTGTTGAGGGTCGCGATATCGGCTCAATCGTGTTTCCCGACGCCCGTTTCAAGTTCTACATCGATGCGTCGCAGCACGTTCGTCAGAAGCGCCGGACTGCCGAAGGAATGGAAGACGAGATCGCGGTTCGCGATCGCATGGATTCCTCACGGACGAATGCTCCCTTGAGAGTTGCCCAAGGCGCGATCTTCATCGATAGCACGCATCTCACGGTGGACGGAGTTGTTAACGAGATCATCAAACACCTGAGGTCGCAGGGTCTCCTGATTCCTCCACGATGACAATCGTCTACAACATCTTCCACAACCTGGCGAAACTCGCCGCACGGTGCTTCTTTTCATTTCGAGTCGTTCATCCCAAGCGCATGATCGAGGAGGGCCCGCTCATCCTCGCGGTCAATCACTCCAGCTACTTCGATCCGCCCCTGGTGGGCATCTGCTCGCGACGCGCTGTTTATTATCTGGCTCGCAAGAACCTGCTGGAATGGCCCTTTTTCGGTCCTCTGTTCCCTGCGATGAATGTCATCCCCGTCGAGCGCGAGGGAAACGACATGTCCGCGCTCCGGGAGGTTATCAAGAAGATCAACGAAGGAAACGGGGTCGTTCTCTTCCCAGAAGGCACCCGATCGAAGGACGGCAACCTGCAACCTGCCCGGGCAGGCATCGGTCTCGTCATCGCAAAGACTCTTGCTCCCGTGCTGCCCATGAGAATTTTCGGCGCCTACCAGGCATTCCCGAAGGGTTCGCGCGGTCTTCGGCTCACCA
>DASTFP010000051.1:0-11222 GCA_035719865.1 Terrimicrobiaceae bacterium
CGGGACCGTAGAAGCTTGCGGCCACGCATCCATACGAGGCGGAACCGCCCAGCAGATTTTGATGTTCCTCGAGAGGGGTCTTGATGTCATCGAGGGCAATCGAGCCGACAACTAATACTGGCATGGACCGCGGAGATTGCCGGGAGCCCGCGAATTGGGCGAGCAAAAACAAATCGGAAAATTACACGCGCGACCGACCTCCTTCCAGGATTGCCCACAAGGCTCTCTGCGATTAGCCAGTAGGGGACCCGATGATCTCCATTACGATCGAAAACCTCGTCAAAAGATTCGGGGAGCACACCGCGCTGGACGGCATCAGTCTCCGCGTCGAGGCGGGCGAACTCTTCTTTCTGCTCGGTCCCAGCGGATGCGGAAAGACCACCCTCCTGCGGCATATCGCGGGATTCTACGTGCCCGATTCCGGGCGAATCCTGTTCGGGGACGACGACGTCACCATGGTTCCGCCCCACAAGCGGAATACCGCAATGATGTTTCAAAGCTACGCCCTCTGGCCGCACATGACCGTGGCCAAGAACGTCGCGTTCGGTCTCGAAGAGCGACGGCTGCCCTCTCAGGAAATCGACAAGCGTGTCAAAGAGGCCCTTTCCTCCGTGAGAATGGAAGCTTACGCAGATCGCAAAATCGCTCAACTTTCCGGCGGCCAGCAACAGCGGGTCGCTCTCGCGCGCGCTCTTGTCATCCGTCCGCGCGCCCTGCTTCTCGATGAACCCCTCTCCAACCTGGATGCCAAGCTGCGCCTCGAAATGCGATCGGAGATCCGGCGTGTCTGCAAGGAGTCCGGCCTGACTGCCATTTACGTGACTCACGACCAGAAGGAAGCCCTCTCCATTTCCGACCGAATGGCCATCCTTGAAAGCGGTAAAATCGCGCAGATTGGCAGACCGGAAGAGGTTTATCGGCGCCCTCGGTCGCGCGTCATCGCCGATTTCATCGGGGAGACCAACTTCATTCCGGGCCAGATCGTCTCTTTGAATGGCACGAACAGCCTTGTAGAAACCGCGATTGGCAGGTTCGAAGGAATCATCAGCGACCCAGAGTGGAAGCCGCGGCCCGGCGAGCCCGCAACTCTCTCGATCCGCCCCGAAAGCTGGACGATTTCTGGAGAATCACGCGGCACGAACAGCGCCGGGGGGCAAATCGGGGAGTCCGTCTATCTCGGGGAGGTTGCCCAATACCAGTTTCTTTCCGGCGCTTATGCCCTGAAGATCTTCGAGATGAACCCTCATCTTTCCAACCGCCCCGCGGGCCAGGAATTCTTCGCCTTCGCCATGCCGCGGGACGTTGTCGTGCTTCGCGGTTGATTCCATGCGAATTCTGGTCATTTTCGCCGCGCTGGCGTTGATCGTCGCCGCTCCGTTCGCGCTGAAACCGCAGGACGATCTGCTGGCTGCGGCGGATGACACGATCGTCATTATCACGCCCCACAACGAACAGATTCGCTACGAATTCAGCCGGGCGTTTGGCGAGCATTGTAAGAAACAGACCGGACGCACGATTCGCGTTGACTGGCGGATGCCGGGGGGGACCAGCGAAATCGCTCGTTACCTCAAAGGGGAATACTACGCGGCTTTCGAACGGATGTGGAGAGCCGCTGGCAATGAGTGGAGTGCCGAAGCTTCCGCAACATTCGACGACCCGAGGGCGCAGAGCGAGGCCCGTCAAGCTTTCCTTGCTTCGGATGTGGGCATCGGGGTTGACCTCTTCTTCGGAGGGGGCGCTTTCGACTTTCAGCAGCAGGCTGACGCAGGGCGGTTGGTGGATTGCGGAATCCTCCAAGAGCACCCCGATTGGTTCGCGGAGAGCGCCATTCCTCACGTCGTCTCCGGGGAGATCTTCTACGATCAAGGCGGACGCTGGATCGGAGCTGCTGTCTCATCCTTTGGCATTTGCTATAATTCCAACTCCCTGCGGCGGCTCGGAATCAGCGAAATTCCGTCGGCCTGGTCCGATCTCGGCAATCCAATTTTTTTTAAGCAAGTCGCCCTCGCTGATCCCACGAAAAGCGGGTCCGCGGCAAAGGCCTTCGAGATGATCATTCAACAGCAGATCCAGGAAGTGATGCGTGCAGGGAATGAATCTGAGGAGACTAGCCTGCAGCTTGGTTGGGCGCGCGGGTTGCAGATTATCCAGCGCGCGTCCGCCAATGCGCGCTACTTCACCAACGCGGCCTCTCAAGTGCCTGTCGACGTCTCGCTGGGAGATGCCGCCATCGGAATGTGCATCGACTTCTACGGGCGCTTCCAAAGCGAGGCGATTCGCTTGCCCAACGCCCCTTCGCGCTTGCAGTATTTTACCCCCGCCGGCGGCTCTGCAGTGGGAGTCGACCCGATCGGGTTGTTCCGGGGCGCACCAAACCCAGAGGCCGCGAAAATGTTCATCGAATTCGTGCTCTCGCTGGAAGGACAGAAACTCTGGGACTTCAAAGTGGGGGCGCCCGGCGGACCCCGGAAATACGCCCTCCGGCGCCAGCCGATCCGCAAAGAACTCTACGCCCCCGAATATGCGGCCTACCGCTCGGACCCGGGAGTCGATCCTTACGAGGAAGCCAAGAGCTTTACCTATCATCCCCAATGGACCGGGCCACTTTTCAAGGTCATGAGCTTCATTATTCGCACCATGTGTCTCGACAGCCATGACGAACAGGTCTCGGCATGGAAGGCACTCGTCGCCGCGGGATTTCCGCCTGACGCCACGACGATTTTCAGCAGCATGGAGGCCGTTGCCTACCAGGAGGCCGTGGAAAAATTCCGCCCGGCGCTAAGTTCGGCGAATCGCATCGAAGAAGTCCGGCTCGCCCGCGAGCTCGGAGAGAAATTTCGCGCCCAGTATCGAATGGCGGAACAACTCGCGAAGCAAGGGAAATAGGCGCGGAAATGTCCAGACCGCTCTCCATCCTCGTCTTCATCCTGACCGGATTGTTCTTCGTCTTTTTCTTTGCCTGGCCAATTGGCGAAACCCTGCGCGGCGCCTTCTTCACCGGGCAAGGCAAGTTCACCCTCACCTATGTCCTGGAGGTCTTCAGGAATCCGATCTACCTGGAGGGGCTCACGAACGCATTTCTTCTTGCCGTCGCGAGCACCATTTTAACAGTTTTCCTCGCTCTTCCCCTGGCCTTTCTCAGCGACCGCTTCATCTTCCCGGGCAAGAGCATTCTGTCCGCTCTGATCCTGGTCCCAATGGTCCTTCCACCTTTCGTCGGTGCCATTGGCATTAAACAGATTCTGGGCCAGGAAGGCGCGCTGAATGCGCTGCTGCAGACCCTTGGTCTTGTGAGCGCTGACCATCCGACTGATTGGCTGGGGCAGGGCCGGTTTTGGGGAGTCGTCGTGATGAATGCCCTTCACCTCTATCCTATTCTTTATCTGAACCTCGTCGCCGCGCTCGCCAACCTCGACCCCGCGATGGAAGAAGCCGCTGAAAACCTGGGATGCACCGGCTTTCGAAAATTTCGGAGAATCACGCTTCCGCTCATTATGCCGGGACTGTTCGCCGGCGGGACGATCGTTTTCATCTGGGCGTTTACGGAATTGGGCGTGCCGTTGATGTTCGAGTTCACGCGCGTGACCTCGGTGCAGATTTTTTCGGGCCTTAGTGATATCGGAGGCAACCCGTTTCCCTTCGCCCTTGTGGCTGTGATGCTCGTCGCCTCGGTCCTTCTTTACGCCGCAAGCAAATGGATGTTCGGCCGCGACGCTTATGCCATGATGTCCAAAGCCACCAGTCAGGGCGGACCTCGAAGGGCAGGGCCGGTGATGGGCGCGTTTTGCACACTGTCGTTCTGCGCCATTATCGCCCTGGCCATCCTTCCGCATGTCGGTGTCGTTCTGGTCGCCTTCTCGCGTGATTGGTACGGCACAATCCTTCCGAGCGGTTGGACGCTTGAACACTTCAGGGAAGCCCTCGGCCATAGTCTCACTCTCCCTTCCATTCAAAACAGTCTCAAATACGCCAGCCTCGCCACTCTTGTCGACGTCGTTCTGGGTATCGCCATCGCTTACGTGGTCGTGCGCACTAAGCTTCCTGGTCGCGAGATTCTCGACGCGACAGCCATGCTCCCGCTTGCGGTGCCCGGTCTTGTTCTGGCCTTCGGCTACCTCGCCATGACGCAGGAGGGAAAGTTTTTGGAGGCGCTCAATCCGATCAAGGATCCTCTGCCGATTCTCGTAATCGCCTATAGCGTTCGCCGGCTCCCATACGTTGTGCGCTCCGCCGCAGCAGGATTTCAGCAAACCAGCGTAACTCTCGAGGAAGCCGCTCAGAACCTCGGCTGCCCGCCGCTTCGAACACTTCTGAAAATCACGATTCCTCTCATCCTCGCAAACCTCCTGGCCGGAGCCTTGCTCGCGTTTTCCTTTGCAATGCTCGAGGTCAGCGATTCGCTGATTCTTGCGCAGAGACAGCAAGACTACCCGATCACGAAGGCCATCTACGAACTCTATCAACTGCTCGGCGATGGACGTTACATCGCCAGCGCGCTCGGCGTGTGGGCCATGTGCTTCCTCGGCACCACAATAATAGGCGCCAGCCTCATCCTCGGCAGGAGACTGGGAGCGATTTTCCGCGTCTGAACTCACTCGTGGCCGAACTTTTCCTAAACATTCGCAACGATCTCGACGAACTATCCGTTGCCGCTGATGCTGCGACCCGGTTTCTTGAGCGCAATAAGGCATCTTCCGATGTGATTTTCACCGCCAATCTCGCCATCGAGGAAATCGTCACAAACATTATCAAGTATGGATACGAAGACTCTTCGTCACACGAGATCACTGTCCGCCTGACATTGATTGAAAGCGCGCTCGAAATCGAAACCTGCGACGATGGAAAGGCCTTCAATCCATTCAGCCAACCCGAACCGGATGCG
This sequence comes from Terrimicrobiaceae bacterium, assembly GCA_035719865.1. Classification (GTDB taxonomy): domain Bacteria; phylum Verrucomicrobiota; class Verrucomicrobiia; order Chthoniobacterales; family Terrimicrobiaceae; genus DASTFP01. Next base: position 4,883 of record DASTFP010000051.1, read on the forward strand.
TCCTGCGCGGCGCAGAAGGTCGGCGGACTCGGCATCCACCTCGTTCGCAATATGCTCGATGCTTACGCCTACGAGCGGCGCAATGGGCGCAATATCGTAAAGCTCAGCAAAAAGCTCTGAAGAATGCAGGGATCGCTGTGATTCCTGAATTCACACAATTGGCTTGGCACCGTCCGCCAAACCGAGCCGGCGAATCCACGACCTAAGCGAAACCGCGCTTACGACAGACCTCGAAAGCGCTATCGCCACCGCCCTGTAAGGCGGAGCGATCGCAAGCGACCCAAAGGCCCTGGAGAGGATCGTTCATCGACGTTGGCCGCAAGGTTTTGCGTCGGACGTCAACGCGCTCTTAATGGTGCGCAGGTTCAGAATAAGAATGCGTCGCAAGTCGGCGACCGTGTTGGGATGGAGGTGTGCTTCATGCCCGGTCGGCACGATCAGCTCCGATTGCGCACCGGCCAGGTGCGAGCTCCAATAGCCGACGATCCCGTCGCTGCTTTCAATGCCGTCGCCCTTACCCCGGTCTCCGATGATCGAATCATACTTCAATCGCGGGGCGAAGGGAGCACCATCCAAAGCCTTGTACAGCGGCGCCGAAGGCGACAGAGAACTTATGCCAGTCACGGCCCGCGCCGTGAAGAAGTCTCCCTGCAAGATGTTTCCCAATGCATTTAAGATCCGTGCCTGAAACTGAAGAAAGTCTTTTGGCAACCCAACGAGGCGCTGTCCGAGGCCTGCGAAAGTCGAATCGGCAAGCCGTGTGCCGCGATGGGGAGTCGCCATAAAGACCGTCCTGTCGAGTCCCGGCACGGGATTCCAGAAAAGCACCTTGCGCAGGGCGGCGCGATCCTCCGAATCAATCGGCGCCCGGTCGAATGGGACCTTGCCGATGGCATCCCAATAGCGACTGCCCACGCTCGTCGAAAGGATTCGAGCGATGACCCCGCCCATGCTGTAGCCGACGATCACAAGATGCCGGGAGGCGACTGAGGTTCCGCGAGGATCAAACGTTTTTCGAATCGAGGAGATATCATCTCGAATCGATGCTGCAGACTCCGCGATGGGCATTCCTGTCGGATAGTATACATACCAAAACTGGTAGTAGCGTCGAATCGTCGGGTCTGCCATCAGCCTCGTTGTAATGGTTCGCCAGACCAGAGGCGACGAGGCGAGGCCGTGGATCATGACCACCGGAATTCGGTGGGGATCGAAAGGCTCCGTGAGATAAAGACCCGCATCCTGGGTGCGCTTTTCGATATCGATGATGCCGCTAATGCCCAGCAGAAGATCGTTGACGCCACGGAAGGACAAAGCGTACGGAGCCGTGAAATCTCCGCTAAGAGCGATCGTTCCATCGCTCGCCACGACCTCTCGATAGCAGTTCAAGTCCAAAAAATCGATGCTGACCCGGGAGACACCCGAGCCCGTGCCGAACGTCGCGACCGCAACGAAGGGGGCAAAGACCCCGCGCCCCTTCGGTTGGTAATACATTTCCTGGTCACGCGCTGCGGTCCGCTCACGTACACCGACCAATGCGACGCCCAACCCTTCGCTGACGATTCGCTGACCCATACCCCTTACGCTTACGTGATCGCCTGCGATGAAGGTATCGAAGTAGCCTGCCCGATAAGGCGCGCGGGCGAAGTATTCTGTCGAAACAGCGATTGGCCCGAGGGGCGTCCAAAGAGCTCGATCGGAGATGCCCCGGGCGAGTTCTTCGGCATTGAGCGATACGAAACGATCAAGCGCCGCATTGTAAACCGAGATGGTCTTGTGCGTGGCCGGCGTCGTAAGCCATCGCAGCGCCGGAATGCCGGAGGTCTGAAGACTGCGATAGGCGAGTCGAAGCGCGGCCAAGGCGAAGCCCTGGCGCATATCCTGTCCTCTCGGGCGCATGTCCAGAAGGGCCTCCGCCGCAAGGGCCAACCTATCGGAATCATCGTCCGCCCAACGCTCAAGAGCTCGTGCGGTCTCCTCCAAATTAGGCGGTCCTGGTACCATGATGCCCGCGCGCTTCTCTATTCTCCAAGCCTGCCGGGCGCTCTGGCCGATGCGAGAGCGATCCAAAACGTCGCGAGAATATATCCGAGTGACGATGGTGCTTCCGCAACCAGTCAGACTCCCAACGCACAGTCCAACTATTGCCAACAGCCGTAAACGCATAGGCACTGGCTCGCCTGAGGCAAGGTTTCGGCAATGTCAAGTTGAACTGGCTCCGCCTGGAAAATCGCACAGGCACCGATTATCTGCTCCGGAAGCGAGACCCGAAGCTTCGACCATGCCTCTCACATTTTTGCCTCACGATTTTGCGATCCAGATCTCGACGGACATAGCGGTGTGCAGACGATGGCGATTAGCCACGGGGTATGATATTCTCCCCCGGAGGATGAACGAGAAACGGAGGAAACCCTTGAAGACTGCAACGCTTCTCTTGCTGCTTCTGAGCAAGCCGCTCCTGGCGCTTGACGCTTCAGTCACGCAACTTGCCATGTCCGTCGCTCCTGGCTGGGACTCGCCCACCGGAAGGCTTCAGCTCTTCGAACGCGAGGGGAAGGGCTGGCGCGCGGTGTCCCCTCCTCTGCGCGTGCTCTATGGGACGAACGGTCTCGCGTGGGGGCGCGGAGAGCTGGGCACAGGCGAGCCTGGGCCGCAAAAGACCGAGCGGGACAAACGCGCGCCAGCGGGCGTTTTTCGAATCGGCACGATTTATACCTACGACCCGGCCCTTCCCGAGGGAGCACGCTACCCGTTCCATACGATTACGGAAGCCGATGCCTGGATCGATGATCCGACTTTGCCCCACTACAATCAACACGTCGTTGTTGATTCCCGGAATCCACCGCCGTGGTTTGAAAAGCAAAAAATGCGTCTGAATGATCCGCCACATCGCTGGCTCATCGAGATTCGACACAATTCCGATCCACCCGTGCCCAATGCCGGCAGCGCGATATTCTTCCATATCCAGCGCGGCCCCAACCGTTCGTCCTCGGGATGCACTGTAATGCCTGAATCATCGATCCGCAGGATCATTCAGTGGTTGCGCAAGGAGAAAAATCCTTACTACGTCCTGCTTCCTCGCGATGAGTACATAGGCCGGTGGAAAACTTGGGGGCTTCCTTCCCCGGAAGAAGCCACCGGACTCCTTAACTAGGGCGTGCCTCATAATCGAAAATTTGGAATCATACGACGACGACCTTGCGAATTTCGAAGCGCATGGTGCCGCCCCCCTGCCGGTCACCAGCGAGCAAGGCTACCTGGATCACGACGGTGCTCGAATCTGGTATGCGACATTCGGGTCCGGCTTTCCCGTGATCCTTCTGCATGGCGGCCTCGGCCATAGCGGCAATTGGGGCTATCAGGTTCCAGCGCTGGTCAGCTCTGACCGTCGCGCTGTGGTCATCGATAGTCGCGGTCATGGCCGCAGCACGCGCGATTCGCGGTCCTTCACGTATGAGCTAATGGCATCCGACGTTCTCGCCGTGATGGACGCGTTGCACGTGGAAAAAGCGGTCGTTGTGGGCTGGAGCGACGGCGCGTGCATCGCTTTGATCCTCGCCATGAAAGCCCCCGAGCGCATTGCGGGTGTATTCTTCTTCGCCTGCAACATGGATCCCACCGGCAGCAAGACCTTCGAGCCCACACCGCTGATCGACCGGTGCTTCGCCCGGCACGCCAGGGACTATGCCGAGTTGTCAAACACACCAGACCAGTTCAAGGCTTTCGCTGATGCGGTCGGCCAGATGCAGAGGACGGAACCGAATTATTTCGCGAGCGATCTGGCCAATATCCGTGTGCCTGTCGCGATCGTGCAGAGCGAGCACGATGAGTTCATCAAACCCGAACATGCCGAATATCTCGCCCGGAACATTCCCGAAGCGGAATTCATCCTCCTGCCCGGCGTGAGCCATTTCGCGCCGCTGCAAAGGCCGAAGCAATTCAACAGCGTGTTGCGTGCTTTCCTCGGAAAAGTTCTTTCTTGAAAGGAAAATGACCCTCCGCTGCGCCTGGGCGGCTCCCGTTGGTCAATTGGGTCGTTTCTGTGGTCTCTGCGATATGCCCGCCTAGAGCGGAAGTTCGGAAGTGTCATCCCTGAACTCCTTGGCAGGGCGGGTCCAGTCGAGACGTTCCGGTTACCAACAGCGTGGCGGCAGACGTGACGTTCGACCAAGAAAATCTCGATTCAGGCGGAACGCTCTCCTTGTCGGAGGCCGCCGGAACAGATTCAATGCGGCGAACCTCACCCCTCTGCCATGAAGTTCTCCTACTACGGTCACGCATGCTTCTCCGTGGAACTCGGAGGAAAGATCCTCCTTTTCGACCCGTTCATCACGCCGAACGAGCTCGCCCGTCACATCAAGCCCGATCAGATCGCGGCAGACTACATTTTGATTTCTCACGGCCATTTCGACCATATCGCCGATGCGGTCGAAATGGCCAAGCGCACCGGCGCCATGGTTGTCTCCAACTTCGAGATCGTGAGCTGGCTGGGCAAGCAGGGCATCGAAAAGGCACACCCGATGAATCATGGCGGAGCATGGGCCTTTGATTTCGGGCGGGTGAAATACGTCAATGCTGTCCATTCAAGCCAGCTTCCCGACGGCAGCTATGGCGGAAATCCGGGAGGATTCGTCGTCGAGCGCGCGAATGAGGCCTTTTACTACTCGGGGGACACCGCGCTGACTTGGGACATGAAACTCATCGCCGAGGACTTCAAGTTGCGGTTCGCCGTGTTGCCCATAGGAGACAATTTCACCATGGGAGCGCGAGACGCCGCGAAGGCTGCAGGCCTGGTTGGCTGTAAACAGGTCGTGGGCGTCCACTACGACACGTTTCCGCCGATCAAGATCGATCAAGCCGAAGCGGAAGCGACTTTCGCGCGAGCCGGCGTAAAGCTACACCTCCTGCCGATCGGGCGCTCGGTCGAGCTATGAGATTCCTTTGCAAGGCCGTGAATTCGTTGTAATTTGTTGCCAAATGAACCTTCCAATCGCCCTCGGTATGCCCGGATGGCCAGAGATCGTCTTCATTCTTGTGATCGTGGTGCTGCTCTTTGGCGCGAAGAAGCTTCCCGAACTCGCTCGAGCAATCGGTCAGAGCTTGGGGGAGTTCAAGAAGGGTCGCGATGACATCGAACGCGAGTTGCGCAAGTCCGTGGCCGACCTCGAAGTCAAGGAGCCCCCCGAAAAGCAACCTCACCAGCCCTCCTGAATTCCTGGCGGGAGACCCGGCTCATGCGCGCGGTCGCCTGCTGGTATTTTGTCTCTTTCCTTTGCGGCCCTCTTCTCGGTGAGGAGATCGTGGTCGCCTCGTACAACGTAGAAAACTACCTGCTGGCCGACAGGCAGAAGGATGGCGTTACGATCAGGAACGCTCCGAAGCCCGAGGAGGAAATCGCTGCGGTGGTCAAAGTGCTCAGCCAGATTCAGCCGGATATCGTCGGGCTTATGGAGATGGGTGACGAATCGATGCTCGACGACCTGCGGAACCGCCTCAGAACCGCAGGCCTTGACTACTCGCATCGCGAGTGGGTCAAAGGGGCCGACGAAGAGCGCCACATCGCCCTGCTGAGCAAATTCCCGATCATCGAGCGAAACTCCCGCGACGACGTTCGCTTTGAGCTCGACGGCAAGATATCGCGAATGAACCGGGGCATCCTTGACGTGACCGTCCAGGTAAATCAACACTACCGTCTCCGGTTGGTTGGCGCGCACCTCAAATCGCGGCGTGCCGTCCCGGAGTACGACCAAGCCCTCATGCGGGCGAAGGAAGCGTGGTTACTGCGCGAGCACATCAATCGCATCCTTGCGATTTCTCCAGACACGAACCTGCTCCTGTTCGCAGACTTGAATGACACGAAAAACGAATACCCGGTCCGCGAGATTATTGGCTGGAGAGGCACCTCGAACTACATGATGGACCTGTGGCTGCGGGACAGTCGCGGCGAGCATTGGACTTACTATTGGAAGACTGCCGACGAGTATTCCCGCATTGACTACCTCCTCGTCAGCCCTGCGCTGGTCAAGGAGATCCTCGCCGAAAAATGCGGCATAAATGACTCGCCGTTCTGGAACGAGGCAAGCGATCATCGAGCGATCTATGCCGTTATTTTCGCCGCGGACAGGACATGAGGTTGCTCCTATTCTGTCTCCTGCCCCTGCTGATTCCGTTGCGGGTGAACGCCGGCCCGGCTGAAGACTGGCGCTCTATCCTCTCGCTCGACACGGGACCGAAAAAGAAACCGGCGACGCGCGACGAGGCAATCCTCCTGGCGAGAAATCACCTCCTCGTCCAACGGAAAGCCGTTGAGCAATTCCTCGCCAGATATCCCAGCGATCCCCAC
>DASTFP010000052.1:0-5865 GCA_035719865.1 Terrimicrobiaceae bacterium
TGGCGATCGATCTGTTTCGAGCCTTCGGATTTAGCGAGAACGATTTCATTGTGCGCATCTGCGATCGCTCGATGTGGGTTGAATTCTTCCTCCGCAATGGAGGTAGCGACCTTCGATCGCTCGAGTTTCTTCAAGTTATTGACAAGATAGAGCGAGAGGATGCGGAGTCTCTCGAGTCGAAGCTGAAAGTATTCGGCATCAGCCTGGCCCAGGTCAAAGAGTTCATGGCCGAACCTCTGAAAGGTGAGGGCTTGAAGAGCACTTTCAACGAATTGGAGAGAAGAAGCTTTGACAGGTTCGTCGAGGCGGATGCGGCGATCGTTCGCGGACTAGCCTATTACACGGGATTGGTGTTCGAGATTTTCGACAGAAGCAAAAACGAACGGGCCCTTGCCGGAGGCGGCCGCTACGACAACCTCTTGAACATAATGAGCGATGGGAAAGTCAATCTTCCCGCGCTCGGCTTTGGCATGGGCGATGTAGTGCTTGCTAATCTCATTAACGATACGCCTCATGCGAGGGCCCGAATGGAGACCTGGATCGCGCAAAAGCACGCTGCCAATATTTTTGTCGTGATCGCGAAAGAAGAACGGCGACCGGAGGCGGAGGCCATCGTCCGGCAGCTTCGCGACGCGGGCCGGCGGGTTGACTTTCCGCTCTCGGCTGCAAAAATCCGCAAGCAGTTCGAAGCCGCCGAGCACGTCGGCGCGGAATTGACGATCTTGGTCGGGGAGGAGTGGCCCCAGGTGAAAGTCAAGGTGCTTGCGACGCGTGACGAGCATGCGATCCCGCACACGGAGCTTGCGGATTGGCTCCGAAACCGACAAAAGGACGTCTGACCACAGGGAACACCGAGAGCACAGAGGAGAAAAATTCGGCCTCTGCGACCGCTTTGTTCTCTGTGGTTAATTTTTCAATCTATGAGTTATCGCACGATTCATTGCGGGGCTCTCCGTCAAGGGGACGCTGGGACGCGTGTCACTCTTAGCGGTTGGGTGGATTCTCGCCGCGACCACGGTGGCGTGGTTTTTATTGACCTGCGGGATCGCAACGGACTCACGCAGGTTGTCTTTCGTCCCGAGGAACATGCCGACGCGGCGGAGACCGCCCACGGCCTTCGAAGCGAGGACGTGATTCAAATCTCGGGGTTGGTCGCTCCGCGCCTTCCCGGCACTGAGAATCCCAAGCTTCCGACTGGCGAGATCGAGGTTGTCGCGGACGCGCTGACCGTGTTGAACAAGGCGGAGGTTCTGCCATTTCCCCTGGGCGAGGCTTCCGTTAACGAAGACTTGCGGCTCGAGCACCGTTATCTGGATTTGAGGCGCCCCGAGATGGTGCACAATCTCACGCTGCGCCACAAGATCACCAAAGCCACTCGCGACTACTTCGATTCACATGGCTTTCTGGAGATCGAAACTCCCGTGCTCTCCAAGAGCACTCCCGAAGGAGCGCGCGAATTCCTTGTGCCTAGCAGGATCTTTCCAGGAAAGTTCTATGCGCTTTCCCAGTCCCCCCAGCAATACAAGCAGTTGCTAATGGTAGGGGGCATCGAGCGCTACTTTCAGATCGCCAAGTGCTTTCGTGATGAGGACCCTCGTGCCGACAGGATCACTGAATTGACACAAATCGATGTCGAGGTGTCCTTCGTGACCGAGGAGGAAATCTTTTCACTGATCGAGGGGTTGCTCGTGCAGATCTTCCATTCCATCCGGGCCGTCGAAGTGCCGCGCCCTTTTCCGCGCCTGACCTACCAGGAGGCTATGAACCGTTACGGAAGTGACAAGCCGGATCGGCGCTTCGGAATGGAACTCGCCGCCCTGGATGACGTCTTTCGCGAGAGTCAGTTCAAAGTGTTTCGCGGGGCTCTCGATTCCGGTGGCGTCGTGAAAGGCATCAACGCGAAGGGATTCGCGAACATTACTGCGGGTCAGATCGATCTTCTCACGGAGATCGCGCGACAAGGTGGCGCCCGCGGCCTGGCCTTTATCAAGGTTGAAAACGGAGAATGGAAGTCCCCGATTGTGAAATTCTTTTCTGAAGCGGAGAAGAGTGCGCTGGCCGCCCGGCTCGGTATCGAGGAAGGCGATCTCATCCTTTTCGGAGCCGATCAATGGGAACTCGTCTGCACCGTTCTCGGCAGAATTCGACTTCAGGTTTCCGAGATCCTCGGGCTCACGGGCAAGTCCACAGCTCTGGAATTCCTGTGGGTGACGGATTTTCCGTTGCTGGCTTACAGCTCCGAGGAACAGAAATGGAATGCGGTCCACCATCCTTTTACGCGACCCAGAGGGGAAGACATCGCTTTGCTCGGGGCAGGGGAGTTCGGGAGGGTCCGGGCGCAAGCTTACGACGTTGTCCTCAATGGCGTTGAGATCGGCGGAGGCAGCATCCGGATTCACGAACGGGATCTGCAGGCCAAGATGTTCGAGGTGCTGGGCATTCCTCCCGAGAAGCAGCAGATTCTCTTCCCGCATCTTCTCAAAGCCTTCCGATTTGGCGCTCCACCCCACGGCGGCATCGCGCTCGGCGTGGATCGTCTCGTGATGCTTGCGGCGGCTACCGACAACATTCGCGACGTTGTCGCGTTTCCGAAGAATAACCGGGGAGAGGATTTGATGATGAGCTCGCCAAGCCCGCCCGAGCCTCGGCAGCTTCGCGACCTTGGTCTTGAGATTAAGAGAAAGCCTTGATGGCAAGAAAATCGCCAGAAGCTCTTGTCGGTTTGCAAAAATTTTGCCGGCACGATAAACACATTGCCATGGGTCTGCGCGCTCCGGTGCTTCTCTTGACTGCGATGCTTGTTGTCTCGGACCTCCGGGCGGATCTCCTGGATGAAGTTCCACCGTACGCACGCGATGAACTGGCCGAGGGTCAGATCGTAGTGAAAAGCGAGAATGTCTCGGGCGCACCCTGGCCGAGGCTCAAACTCTACAAGGTGGTGGACGCCCCGCCGCAAATCCTCACCGCCCTCTTCTCCGACTATTCCGCCGCTCCCTCCTATACGCCCGGAATGTTGTCCGCCAAGGTGATCGCGAACAATCCGGATGGAACCAAGGATGTGGAATACAGGGTGAAGGTTCCCGTGCTTCAGAGCATTTCCTACACCGTCCGAAACACCTACATCCAGAAGGGGAAATCTGACGAAGTCAAATGGACCCTGCTTCGTTCTCCCCTCGCCAAGTCAAGCGATGGCTCCCTCCGCATTGAGCCCTACGAAAAGGGGAAGACTCTCCTGCGCTACACGAATCTGACTATCCCTCTCACTAATTTGGTAGCAGGACTGAAGAACCAAGCACTTAACGAAGCGAAGGCTACCGTTCGTGCCATCGCCGCGGAGGCGGAGCGCCGAGCGCAATAAAAGGCTGACAGAAAAAATTATGAACTCCTCTTTCTCTCCTTTCCGCGAAAAAATGCAGGCAGCTGGTTTGAGCCAAGCGGCAATTGCCGCGTTCGATCGGGCCTTCAAGATCCTCGCTTCCAAGGAAAGCGGGGTGATAAAGGAAGATTCCATTACGCCCGTCGAGCAGTTGCCGACCTACGAAGAGATTTCCTCGGGGCCGGCGGACGCGGGACTTCTCGCCAAGGCCGTGATGCTGAAGCTCAACGGGGGTCTCGGCACAGGTATGGGCCTGGAGAAGGCCAAATCGCTCCTGGTGGTGCGCAATGGCGAGACCTTCCTCGACCTGATCGTGCGCCAGGTGCTTGCCGCTCGCAAGCAGACGGGTGCCAACCTGCGCTTTCTGCTGATGAACAGCTTCAGCACCAGCGAAGACACTCGCTCCCATCTTGCCCGTTATCCCGAGCTTGGAGATCCGGCGGAGCTTGAACTTTTGCAGAACAAGGTGCCGAAGATCGCGAAGGACACGCTCCTGCCCGTCGAATGGCCCGCCGACCCCGATCTCGAATGGTGTCCCCCCGGGCATGGCGACCTGTATCCCGCCATACTCGGCTCGGGGACACTCGACCGGTTACTGAACGAGGGATATCTTTACCTTTTTGTGAGCAACTCGGACAACCTCGGCGCCACGATGGATCCGCCCCTTCTGAACTGGTTCGCCGGATCGGGCATGCCGTTCCTCATGGAGGTTACCGCCCGGACCGGTGCGGATCGCAAGGGTGGTCACCTTGCCAGGCGAGCCAGCGATGGCCAGCTCCTGCTGCGCGAGTCTGCCCAGTGCTCGAAGGAGGATATGGATGCTTTTCAGGACATTGAGCGCCACCGCTACTTCAATACGAACAATCTCTGGCTGCGGCTTGATCGCCTGGCCGAAGAGCTCGAACGCAACGGCGGCTTGCTTCCTTTACCGGTGATCACGAACGACAAAACTGTAGATCCTCGCAACAAGAAGTCTCCCGCTGTTTATCAACTGGAGACCGCCATGGGCGCGGCCATCGAGTGTTTCCCAGGGGCCGGGGCGGTTGTGGTGCCGCGCACGCGATTCGCCCCAGTCAAAACGACATCCGATTTGCTCGCTCTTCGCTCGGATGCCTACGTGATCACTGATGACGGCCGGGCGATGCTTGCGGCGGAGCGCAACGGAATTCCTCCGGAGATCGACCTGGACAGCGATCATTTCAAGCTTGTGGACCAGCTCGAAGCCGCGCTCGCCGGAGGCGTGCCGTCCCTGGTGCGCTGCCGCACGCTCACGGTGCGCGGCCCTGTGCGGTTTTCTTCCTCGGACCGCCTCGAGGGCGATGTTGCCCTGGAAGCCTAGGAAACTGTCGGCGAGGGTTTTCCAACCGTCTCCCTGGGACCAAGGCCCTTTTACCTCAAGGGCTCGGAGACGCGGACTCCCTGCGGCGGCTGAAATTCGAAAGCCTGGGGCGACAGGTTCACTCTGCGTTCGTTGGAGAAGGTAACCAGTGTGCGATCGCCCTCCGCACCAACAATTTCCAATCGCTTTGCGGAAAGCTCGCTGGAAATATCGACCTGAATTTCGGCAACCGCTTTTCGCAGGCTCGAAGTCTTGGGGGTTAGCGTGGCGCGGTAGCCATTTGCAGTTTTCCTGGCCGGCACGTTATAGTTTTTCCCGAGATTCTGCAGCCCGAACCCTGATGTCATCGCAGCGAGTGATTCTCGTAGAGAGCGGTTCGAGGACAGGGTGTATTTTTCCGCCTCCCCAAACTGCGGGTAGTAAAGCCACAAGACGTCGCCGTCACAAAGAGTCAACGTCCCGTCGTCCACCTGCCGGCGAAACTTGTCGGGAGGAAGGAAAGAAACAGTTCCGGTTTCGATGACGGGTTTATTCATCAGCGCGAGCCGGCGTTCCTCTCGAAAATCCGCCTGCATCGCGGCGCCTGCCCGACTCGCGGACAGGCGCGCGAGCAGAGCTTCCACTTCCTTCGTCGAGAGTTCCTGCGCGTTGAGAGCCGAGGCAGCGAGGAGAACGATCAGCAGGCTCCTCATACTCCGACGGGCACGAATTGGTACCACTGGCGCGGCGCGCGAAGAATCTCTTCAAAAAGCGACGTCCCAAGCTGGCGAGTGCAGCGCGCGATTTCCTCGTCGCGCTCCGCATGCGGAACGCGCCGCGCTTCGATGGCCGGCTTGGCGACGATTCGATAGCGTCCATTGGAGAGGCGAGTAACCATGACTGGCAGAACTTTGCATCCGGTCATCCAGGAGAGCAGGGCCGGCGAGGAGGAAAGCATCGTGCGGCCGTTCGGGAGATCGAAGGAAATGCCATGTTCGGCTATTGGGCGGTCAGCAAGCATCGCCATGCAACGTCCTTCTCCGATGGCACGCGCGACCTGGAGCGATGAGAAGGGATCCGTTCCGACGGTGATGGTCTCTGTTCCCCAACGCCCTCTCCAGGCGGCGCGCCAGGCGGTAAGCTTATCCGACGGCTCGGGAAGAGTCGCGAT
>DASTFP010000053.1:0-6129 GCA_035719865.1 Terrimicrobiaceae bacterium
AAGGGCTTCTCGCAGAGAATACCGCGCTTGCCCGCCGCCGTCGTCGCCTCGACCTGCGCAGCGTGGAACTGGCCCGGGCTGCAGATAGCCACAACATCGACCTCAGGATCCTCGAGCAGGGTCTGTATGCTGGTGGTCGACCGCGCCCCGGTTCGACTGGCCACCAAGGCGCCCACTTCGGCATTGACATCCATAATATGCACGACCTGCAACCGATCGCCAAGGGTCGCCAGGGTGGGAAGATGAATGGCCTGGGTGACGGGACCCGCTCCGATGATGCCTACTCCAAGCGGCTTGCTCATAGTACGCTCCCAGTTGGGAACACGCTTGTCTCCGGCCGATTCGCCTTCCCAAATACGAAAGGATAGAAAGTGTGACGCTGCATATGATCGATCATGTCCTTGAATGGATATCTAACGAGGCGGGCCGCAGACCAGGCGAGATATATTGTCAGAGCGGGAGGGTTGCGTGAAATTGACGCCGGAGGCCCCCCCGCCTCGTTAGTATTTGGGAATCCTGTTGTGGAATGCTTGCAGTATTGCTAACTGAGGTATTCGCGATATTTGCTAGTTGAGGCTGGTTTCGCTCCAACCTTGCCAATCATGAAAACCCCTTCGTTGTCCAATAACGCGCCTCATTCAACCCGACCTGTCAATGTAACCACCGCTGGGTTTGATCTCCGTGTCAACGGTAATCCAATGGTCATTAAGGGTATGAATTATTCCCCTGTGCCCATCGGCGCACTGCCAGGCAACCCTCCTTACGGAGATTATTTCACTCCGGAATACATGAATGGCTGGCTCCCCGATATAGAGAGCATGCGCGCAGCGGGCGTTAACGCGATCAAACTTTACGCCGGTAATCCGGCGCTCAATGCTGGCGCGCCGGGTTCCTCGGGCAATTGGAAGCAGTTCCTCGACACCTGCTACAACGCAGGCACGAATCCCATTTACGTGGTGATGTTCTCGTATGTTCAGGGGGATGTGATTACGGCTGGCGGTGCCGCCTACGACCAGTATCTCACCGACTATGAAAACCTCGTAAGCAGCACCGTAAATCATCCGGCAATTCTCGGTTATTGCGTCGGCAACGAGATTTTTGGCGGCGATGTGACATCGAACCCACAGTTCTGGATAAACTTTGGCGCGCTGCTCAATCGTGCGAAGCAGGCGGGTCAATCCCAGGGGGCCACGGCGTTCCTAATGACCGCCACCAACGACAATTACACCCCAACCGACGCATGGCCAGCTATCAAGCAGGGTGAGTCCTCGGGGCAGCTGAACAATCTCGATGCCTGGGGAATTAATATCTATCGCGGACCGCTTTTCGGCGGTGCCGGAAACTCAGCATTCGTGCAATACAAAGATCTGATGACCAGTCTCAATAAGACGAAGCCCCTAATTTTGGGTGAGTGGGGAACGCCACACTCCACCCGCGCCATCCCCGTTTACGGCAACGACGGTAGTGGAGGTTCGCCCATTAATCTGGACACCATTCCTCAAGACCAGATGGGACAGGGGAAACCATTCTATGCTGCGATGCCGACCTCGGAATTTCTGACAATGCAGTGGCAGACCATTAAGGTCAATGTCGGCGCGGGACAAGTCTGCGTGGGTGGGTTCATTTTCGAGTGGTGTGATGAATACTGGAAAGGCGGCGATGCTAATACGCAGCTCGGCGGTCCCAGCCAGGGCTTTTCGGGAGGGGCGTTTGCGGGCGGCTACTGGGACGAAGCGTGGTTCGGTATCACCAGCGCCGTCGATCAGTCCTTGTATGGATCAGGGCAGCAGAATATCAGCCGGACGCCCTTTGCGGCGTATGCCGCTGTGCAGGCCTTCTACACCTCAACGACGCACATGGGTGGCCCGCTTTACGGCCAACCGGTGCTCGGTGCGCCGATCGCCCGTAATTTAACATCGAAATGACGCTGCGACCATGAAGGCAAAAGCGGCGCTGCACGGCGCGATTTAAGCCAGACGTGGCTTCTCCATGGTGTGGTTGAGGAACTGCCCTCGCTGGCATACCGCTTTGGTTGCTCTAAACCGTAGAAACTGTTTTTCTGTCTCGGGAAGGTCCACATAGCGGACAAGGGGGTTCTAATGCTTTCCACGGTGGGCGGGCTTTAAGATATTAGGTGGATGTGCCTTCGATGTGATCAAGATCGTCTTTTCGTCGCCGAGCAACGACCGAGCTTTTCGTAACCGATAGGTCACGGGTTCGCATCCCGTCGCTGGCTCCATTGATATTCAATGACTTATGCTGAATATCCGGGCGGTCAAACTATTGGTTTCGCAACGGTTCTGTAGTTCTGCGGCGCGTAGATAAAGGGTGTGCGGTCGGAGAACAAGAATTCGGGCACTTCGCCAGAAGACACCTCGAAGTCGCACAAGGTGTAGCACACAGACGCAAACGACTTAGTTTTCGTCTGCGTCGGAATTCTCGATATCCAGAGACCAAGAGCATTGGCCTCCGGCTGCGGTTTAGCTCTCCCAGCTCTGTTTGCGGGACACTTACGTGTCTTCGCTCCTCGCCTCCGCGAGAACTGTCTCTAAATAACCTCCGTGCATCGCTTGATGCGCTTTGAGCAGGATATCGCGGCGATTAATTAAATTCGTCAATTTCGGGTCGTTTGCGGCGCGCACCAGCTTCGCCTGGCGGACCAGCGTCTCAAAAATCTCGATGGCCTCATCGGTGAGCAGTTCGGGATGGTCGCCGATGTGCAGGAACAAATCGCGCCCTGTTGTGGCGCTCGCTGTGATGTAGTTCGTCACTGCCTCGTTGATCTTTTCACGACTTGCAGCCGTCGCCTCCCGCAGCGGCGATGAGTTGTTTCCACGCGTGGGGTGGTTGGCTATCACCGGCCTATGCCCGCTGAAAGTAGAGAAAATTCTCAGCAAAAGGTCATCGCGTTTCTTCACCCCGTCGGGCGGGCCCTCCGCCCAAAGAACCACCGCCGCATCTTCGTGAAACACAACAAATGTGCGGATACGCGTTTCGTACCATTGCCCCTGTTTGGTAAACTTCCGCTGCTCAAAACTGAGGAGTTGGCCGGGTTTACCGAATGACTGAGCGGTTCTGATTTTGCCGATCAACTTCGGCGTTTCGTCCTCCGCATGGGCGGTCATCAAATGCACCAGGGCCTCGAGCACCGGTTCCACCACCGCCTGACCGCTGCCATGCGTCGCGAAGCAGAAGATCTGAAGCAAGGAATCGCCAAACCACCGATCCGACTGAATTCCCAGGCGAGATTTTTCCTTCCGGATCGTCCAGCCAATCGGATAGCGAAAAGTGAATCCTTTCTGGGCAAACACCTGCTCGCGCAGTGGACTCGGGTTGTCCGGTTTGAAGACGATCGAGATGACATCGGGATACAATCTGGCCTTTTCAGTTCGGCTCGCCGAGAGATATCAAGCTAACGGAGGCAAAGACGATGAAGGACCAATCAATTCGCAAGCGCAGGAAGTCTACGTTCATTGAGCCAATGAGTCCAAGCCGGTCACGGCACTGTCAGCGGGCAGGAGTGGACTTTGAGATCAAGTTTGGCGGCTATCGCTGCGTCGCGGTGAAGCGCGCCCGGAAAGTCACCCTGTTCTCGCGTCACCAGAAGGTGCACAACAGGCGCTTTCCTAGTGTCGTCCAGGCGATCGCTTCGCTTGACGGCGACTTCCGTTCTCGACGGAGAGTTGGTCGCGCTCGATTCGCCTGGAATGCCATTATTCCAGATAGGCGCAGCGAATCCTCGGGCGCGGCGAATCCGCCTCTCCGGTGCCAAAGATAACCGCTGACAAAAATCGGATTTCGGTCCTTTTCTGCGAGCTTGTGCAACGGATGTCCTGAAGCGCCCGCTCTCTTCGTCGTAACAATGAAAATCAAAACTCAAAGAAAACTATGCCAACAAATGAAGTAAGCACCATCCGACTCCACCGAGTGCTTCGAGCGACGCCGGAGAGAATTTATCGGGCATTCCTCGATGCGGACGCAATGGCCAAGTGGCTTCCGCCGAATGGATTCACGGGCAAGGTCCATCACCTGGACGCCCAAGTCGGCGGCACCTACAAGATGTCATTCACTAATTTTACCACCGGCAAGAGCCACTCTTTCGGCGGAACGTATCTCGAACTGACGCCCCACGAGCTCATCCGCTACACGGACAAATTCGACGATCCGAACCTGCCCGGAGAAATGCAAACGACGATTGCGCTGAAACAGGTATTCTGCGGAACCGAATTGAACATTACGCAAGAAGGCGTGCCCGCGGTCATACCAGCGGAGGCTTGCTATCTCGGCTGGCAGGAATCGCTGACGCTGTTGGCGAAACTTGTCGAGGCTGAAATTCCCGATCAGCCGTGAAACGACCCGTAGAATAAACATTCTCGTGGCGCATGATTCGCATGAAAATTCCCTTTACCGGCGGCTCCGCGTGCGGAGCATTCGTTACGAATGCTCGGCTGAACCGATCAGGTTCAAGTGCCACTGCCGTGACTGCCAGCCCACGTGGGCACCGTACCCCGGTGGCAAAGGGAACCTCCTACAGACAAGGCACACCATAGCCATTGGGGACCTGCAGCGGAGCGCTGGGTGATAGCTTTGTCCGCAGGCGACGAACGGTCGAACGGTCAACAGATCGATGCAGATTGCCAGAGCTCGTGATCGAGGCGCAGGCGTGGGTGCTGTTGTGGAGGCGGTGGAATCGCCCCTCTCTCGTGATCGTCCGGACCTTGACGAACTCAGCGATAAAACATACTTTTGCGCCGTGACCAAGACGATTACCAAGATTGGTCCCGGCTGGTAGGGAAAGAAGAACGGGTGCTCCGCGAGCGGTAGCGGGTCCTTCGCCTTTCTTGAAAGGCTCAAGGCGCTTGGCGTTGTCATTCCAACGTGGCGCCTCACCGCGAGACCGCTGAGGGGTCCTCGCTGCAGCAAGTCTATCAAACACTCGAGAACCGCAACATGGTCACCAAGACGCTGAGCCTCGCCACGCCCACCAAACCGCTCTGAGGTGAACGGTGCGTCGGTGAGCGCCGGCTGCCGATCCCTCAGGACGCCTCTCGCGCGAATCTCTCTACTGGAGCTGAAGGCCGCGGCCAGGTGGCAGGAGCGTCCCGCTCCTGCCCACCCGATTCCGGCGGATCAATTTTACGGCTAAAGCTACACTGGTAATCCCTGCTCCTTCAGGATCTGCGCCGCGTTCGATTTGTCGATCGTCATTGTCGGCAGGATAATCTTCTTCTCGACCTTCTCGCCTTTGACGATCTTCAACCCCTGTCGTACGCCTTCCGCCCCCGGCGTCGGATAGAGGAACGTCGCCGTCAGCTGTCCTTTGTGGACCCAGGTCACTCCCTCGCTGGGTAGCGCATCGATACCTAGGAACTTGATTTCTTTTTCCCGCCCGGCATCCTTCGCCGCGAGGTAGGCCCCGTATGCCACTGGGTCATTGTGCCCGTAGACGACGTCTATCTTGTCGAACGATTTCAGCGCCGTCGACATCACTTCATATCCTTTCGACTGCTTCCAATCGGTATCGATCGGTTGGAGCAACGATTTGATGCCGGGTTCCTTGTCGGTAAATGCGTGGAATCCGGTACTGCGATCGTGGGCCGGCTGTGTGCCCATGCCGCCCCAGAGCTCGATGACGTTACCCTTGGCTTTGCCCGGACCGCCGAGCAGTTTGACCGTATACTCTCCGGCCGCGCGGCCTATCTCCACATTGTCGCCGCCGATGAATTGCGTGTACTTATCCGTATCGACGTTGCGATCGAGAATGATGGTCGGAATTCCGGCCTCAATGGCTTTAAGAGTTACTCCGGTCAGCCCGGCCGATTCTTTCGGGCTGATGAGCAACACATCGACACCTTGCCGAATCAGGTTTTCGATATCGGCCACCTGTTTCTCCGTTTTGTCTTGTCCGTCGGTGATAATCAGTTCGAGGTCGGGATGTTTTTCCGCCTCCTTCTTCATGTCCTTGTTGAATTGAACCCGCCAGGGTTCAACGATTGTCACCTGCGAGAAACCAAATCGTAATTTCTTCGATTGGGCTCGCCCAGAGATCGGTCTGATTACTGCCGTCGCAGCCAAGGCTGCGCTTATTTTAATGAATGTTCTTCTTTGCATGGTTGGGGGGTCGTTCTT
>DASTFP010000054.1:0-5425 GCA_035719865.1 Terrimicrobiaceae bacterium
CAGCGGACGTTGCAACAGCGGCACGATCGCTGGTAGCCTGCTGGCAGCTATGAGGAAAGTCTCCCAATTCAGGCTCATCGTAAAGACGGCTCCCGAATTACTTGAGGAAGAGGTTAATCTACTTTTGCAGAAGCAGGGATATGAGCTCCACGGCTCGCCATTCGGCTCTGCTGGGTGCTTTGGTCAGGCTCTGGTCAAATACGAGCAGGCGCATCCGACCGGGCTGCCGAGCACGCTGCAATCGCACGGTTAGCTGACGCAGCGGGTTCTTCGGAGTCTTGCGCCACATGGTCCCACGCGGCCGGAATCTCCTTGCAGCTGCACGGTTCGACTTCCTGCGCTAGCTTCTCCGATGCCGATCAAAGCGCAGTTTCCAAACGAGCATTCCGATGAGGGGGAGTTCGAACGGCAGGAAGACGCGTTTCGTGAGCTGGTGTCCACGGATGGATCGACGCCCTATCCCGCCGTTGCGGGACGCTATCATCTTTACGTCTCGCTCGCCTGCCCGTGGGCGACCCGCACGCTCATTGCGCGAAAACTGCTTGGCCTCGAGAACGCGATCGGCCTCACCGTCGTTGACCCCGTCCGCGATGAACGTGGCTGGGCCTTCCGCGATGGGCCGGATTACAGCCGCGACGCGGTAAACGGATTCGCCTTTCTCAGTGAGGCCTACTTCGCTACGGACCCGAACTTCGACGGCCGCGTCACAGTGCCGGTGCTTTGGGACAAGGAAACGCGGCGGATCGTCAACAACTCCGAGGATGATATCTGCCGGATGTTCAATGACGTCTTTCGGGCGCTCGGCAGTCGCCGGATAGAGCTTTTTCCAGAAGACGTGGAAGCGGAGCACGCTGAGATCTGTGCCTTTCTCTACAATTTCGTAAACAATGGGGTCTATCGGGCTGGATTCGCGACCAGACAGGGGGCCTACGAGAAAGCTTGTCGCGCGCTATTCGCAGCGCTTGATCAACTGGAGGAGCGGCTCGCCAGCCGGCGCTATCTTCTCGGCAGCCGCATCGTCGAAGCGGACTGGAGGCTCTTCTGCACGCTCGTGCGCTTCGACGCCGTCTATTTCGGCCACTTCAAGTGCAACGTTCGCCGCATCTTTGACTATCCCCATCTCGACGCCTATCTGCGTGACCTCTATCAGCACCCCGGCATCGCCGAGACTGTCAACTTTGATCACATCAAGCGGCACTACTACATCACTCACGACGACATCAATCCGACCCGCATCGTTCCAATCGGTCCCGCACTGGATTTGACCCGGCCTCATGGACGCGAGCGATTCTCGGGATAGCGTTCCCGGAGCGGCGGCGGAGGCCACATCTCCTCGGTCTGCGGAGGCGAAATCAGTATGCTGCGCGAACCCGATACGCCTTGCGTCCTAGCAAGTCGGCTCTTGCATTGCGGAAACAATATTTACGCTAAGGCGAGAGCTGCCGCGATCGCTCTGCCGAGATAAGCAGGGAGCTTGAAATCGCTCCGGCTCGCCATGGAACTTGTAACTAACTTGTCGCCGCTGCGGTGCCATGCGGGCGTTCTCGCACCGGGACATCGCCTCACAAGGACTCATCGCCTGATCCTTGGGAGTTCCTCCTATCACCACGGGATCCGTTTTCTGTCCCGGAGGAACTGTCCGGTAAGGTCTTCGGGCGCATCTGCAGCGAGCCACACGATGGTATCCGCACCCTCCTCGACGGAGCGTGTTGCACTTGCGCCGCCCATATCCGTGCGCACCCAACCAGGGCAGACGGAATTGATCGAAATATCCGGAACCGCCGCAGCAAAGAGACCTGTCACCGCATTCAGCGCGGTCTTTGAAAGACAATAGGCGGGCGCCCACGTGTCCATACCCTCGCTAAGTTGGCCGCCGCCGCTGGAAACGTTGACCACGCGCGGCGCATTACCTCTCAAGAGCAAAGGGAGGAACGCCTGCGTCACTCGCAGCGGGCCAAGCGTGTTGGTTTGAAAGTTCTTCATGATCGTCTCGGCGCTGAGTTGAGCGACCGTGGCATCCTCCTCCAACAATATGCCGGCATTGTTAACCAGCACATCAAGGTGGTCGGCAATTTCGGACACCGTGTGCACAGCGTCCGTGATGCTCTGGGAATCCGACACATCCAGCGCAACGAAAGTCGCTATTCCGCCCTCCTTTTTCAGCGCCTCGGTCGCGTCGCGGCCCTTTTGGGGGTCTCGCGCCCCAACGAACACGTGAAATCCCTTCGACCCCAGTTGTCGCGCGACCTCGTAGCCAATTCCTCTATTTGCTCCGGTGATTAGTGCCGTCTTCATATGAATAGCCAATTGCCTTGCAACACTACGAAGTTAGGTCGGCGCCTCCTGCTGCGCAAAGGCGATTCGCTAGCGAGCGCGGCCGCGGGAGCCAGAAACGAGCCAATGGGCTTGTCATCGACCGCTGGACTTTCAAACCTTTTGTTTTCTTTCGAAACCCCCGCTGTATCCTGACCGAGGACATGCCAGCCGAGATTGCCCCTGACGAGGGCCCCAGCTTTCCCGACGAACGTCAGGAGCGTATCGCGGAACTGATCGCCACGCGCGGCAAGGTGCGCATTGCGCACCTCACCGAGCTTTTCGGAGTCAGTGAGCCCACCGTGCGCAAGGATCTCACAAACATGGAGCAGCGGGGCCTGCTGAAGCGCACCCATGGCGGCGCTGTGAGCGTCAGGCCCCCGGTCGAGCAAGCCATGGCAAGCAGGCTCGCGGAGAACGCAGAAGCCAAGCGCCGGATCGCCAAGGTGTGTGTCCAGCTTCTCTCCCCAGGGGAAGCTCTATTCCTCGACAGCGGCACGACTGTGCAACAGATCGCACACGCTTTGGCCGGCTCGGGCTTACGCCTCACAATCCTGACCGACTCGCCCTCCGTAGCGGAGGCATTGGCTGATCTGCCGGGTGTTAGCCACTTGCTGATCGGCGGCCAGTTGCGAAGAATCAGTGGTTGCCTCATCGGGCCGCTGACGACGGAAAACCTGAAAAGGTTCACATTCAGCACGGCTTTTATTGGTGCCAGCGGTATCTCGGAAACGGGCGTCACCGTGTCGGACCTGTCCGAGGCGGAATTGAAGGCCGCAGTGATCGCACGGGCGCAACGTGCTATCCTGCCAATTGATCACTCCAAAGTCGGAATTTCGGATTTCGCGCACGTTTGTGACCTTGCCGATCTCGATATGATCGTGACGGACGAACCTAGCGAACGTCTCGAGAGGCTCTGCCGCGCCGCCAAGGTAGCGCTCGTCGTGGCGCAATCCAACGGCACGGGGAGATCGTAGCGGACTCTGCCGTGAGCCCTTCACCTTGCATCGTTGCGTTTTCGGTCGATACCGGCATCATGGCTGAGGCGACGGCTCATTATCAAAGGCGGCTGTCCGACCTGCGAGGCCTCTTCCTGGATTCGGATTCCCTCGAACAACGCATTCGCGAGGAGAAAGACCCGTTTGCTACGAGAACTTCGCGTTCAACGACAACCTCGCCGCGGGTGATATCTCTTTCGGCACGACCATCGTCTACCCGGGAAAGGTAGACTCGAGTATCATCTGACGCGCGGTCACTATCACAGGAGACGCGACCGGCGGAGACCTACCAGGCCTCTCCGGGCGCGGGCTCGTGCTTTTCGAACGCGATGACGGCACGACACGCACTGCGGAGCTCATGCCGGGCAGGGTCACGTACATCCCGCCATTCTGCGCGCACCGCTCCGTCAATACCGGTGAGGTGCCTCTGTTGTTTCTTTGGACATGCCCGTGGACGCCGGCATGACTACGCAAGTCTCGGCCAAAGGGGCATGCGCCTCATTGTGCTGGAGCGCAACGGCATTCCATGCGTTGAGAACTGGCCGCGCTCGTAGGACTCACCAGAATCAGCCCGGCCGGATCATCTCGAAGCGTTCGCGTGTGCGGCAGTACCAATGCGGGCTGGCCATTCTTCCTATTGAAAAAAAGCGCTCGCTCCGGATTCGCAGCGTCTCGGGATCAATTAGCTCGTCTCGCACGTGGACGCGCTTCACCAATCCGATTACCAGCCGGTTGTCTCCGATCTGCAAGGTCCCCCACTCCGCACATTCCAAGCTTGCCGGCGACTCCGCGATGCGCGGCGGACGAACAACAGATGATGTTTGGGTAGACAACCCCGCGCTCTCCAGTTCGCTCGTTCCGTAGGGCACGGACGCCGCGGTCCGGTTCATGGGGTCCGCGACTTCCTCATCGACGAGATTGACGACGAACTCGTGCGTAAGCCGGATGTTTCGTGCAGTGTCTTTCGGCGTGCCATCCTCTCGGTTCCCAGGGCAAATGCCCACAATGGGAGGCCGGGATCCGAGCACGTTAAAGAAACTGAAGGGCGCGGCGTTCACGACGCCTGCAGGATCGATGGTTGTTACCCAGGCGATCGGTCGCGGGGTAACGAGCGCGACCAATACCGCGTAGGCGCGAGCGGCATGCTTGCCTTCAAAATCAAGTTCCATGGCGGAGAGTACGGTAGTCGAAGAGATTGCCAAAGGCCCGCGCATATTGGAATGTTTCGACTTCCTCGCCTCGAGATCCTGGTCGGATGCCAAGCACTTTATGGCAGGACGGTGATGCCAAATGGCGCGAATTCCTGTTGTCCCGCGATCTGCACCTGGGCAAAAAGCCGCACGAAGCCGGGTCGGAGCGCATAAATCTGAAATTCAAGTTCCGGACCCCCACGGGCGGCCCCATCCAGAATCGGAGCCCCTTTCGGATGCATGTGCAGCACGGTGTTGTAGTCCTCGTTAAAACCGACGATATGGGCGAACGCGGCCATGACCGGTTCCAATTCGGTGAATCCCTTTCCATCCGCGCTGGTGATCCGCAGCCGCGCGGAAGCGGGTCTTCCGACCTTAAGTGGCGCGTCGGGCAGAAGCAGCTCATAGTTCCGCCCGTTCACATTTGTGTTGTAGCTAAGCGACCGATCCGTCAGAAGCTCTCCGCTGGCGGCACCAGGTATAACGGCCATGGCGTACTCCTGGACACCAAGCGGATGCGCCCGCAAATCGGCCCAAACACCATAGTTGCCAGGTTTTCTGGGGGTGAAGCTGAAGACATACTCGCCGGGCGTGGGCGTCGGCTCCGGATGTTCATGGTGATAGTCGGTCAGGCTGCTATCGACGATCAGCAGGTGAATCTTCTTCGTATGAGCTTCGATAAGGTCGGAAGGGAGTACCGGATCGCCATTGGCCTTATGCAGCGTGAGATGTAATGTTGCCGGCTTACCTACGGTCAACGGTTCTGAGGTGCGTACGGAGGCGCGCAGAGCCTCTCGGAAACGCGTCGAAATACCGGGGTCGCCCGGCAGGATCCTCACCACTTGGTCGAGCATCATGCCGCATTTGGGACAAAGGTCCGTTTCCAATCCGATCACGTCTCGATGCATCGGACAGGTGAAAGTC
>DASTFP010000055.1:0-4297 GCA_035719865.1 Terrimicrobiaceae bacterium
TTCTGGTACGAACGCAAGGAGGCGCTGAGGTCCTCCGAAGCGGATTCAAGATCT
This sequence comes from Terrimicrobiaceae bacterium, assembly GCA_035719865.1. Taxonomy (GTDB): domain Bacteria; phylum Verrucomicrobiota; class Verrucomicrobiia; order Chthoniobacterales; family Terrimicrobiaceae; genus DASTFP01. Next base: position 55 of record DASTFP010000055.1, read on the forward strand.
CAAAAGAATGCCAAAGCCGATCGACAGTCTGTCGCGGAAATTCGACTGGCGGAGATCTCCGCATTTCAACCGCTCATCGCGGCCTACGAAGAGACGCTGGCCAGCGAAAAGGGAGCCGGAACAAGCAATCCCGAGAAGTCTGAGGCCTACGATACACCATTCAGGCCGATGTTTTCCGAGCCGAGCTTGCGAGGTCCGCTTAACCAAGGTTGGCCGAGCTTGGGAAGTTCAGCGGTCCCGTCCGCTCCAGGAGCATCCAGCGCGCCTTTCCGATAATCCCCGCTTCTTTGGAACCTCTCGCTGACTCCGAAAATCTTGCCGGAGGTCGAGCTAGTCGAAGAGAAAAACCGCTTGGACCAATGGATGGCCCATCGGAATTTCCTCACCCGTGCGCACGGCGATTAGGCTTGAAGTGATCTTGTCCTCCGCCAAACCGATCAGACGACCCAGGCTCCTGCGATAAAGGTTCATTTGCTCTCCGTAAGTCCCCGCGATCTCGCTCTCGCTCGTTTTGAAATCGTAAATCGCGGCCCGCACTGGCTCGCCGTCATCCCCGAGATGAACGACGACACGGTCGAAAGCCCCGCTGATCCACTGTCCGTCAATCATCGCGTCGAAGGCTCTTTCCCGCCAGAGAAACTGAGGCGTCGCGGGCTTCTTCAAGAGTCGCATCGCCGTTCTCGTCTTAAGGAAATCGCGTATCAATCGTTGGACACTTTCGGGCAAATCTCCAAAATCGGGAAGGCCGTCGTCGATCCACGTGATCCTCGCGAGTGCGCGATGCACATCGGATCCGGCGGCGAGAGCGCTGTCTTTGCCCAGCAGCGACGCCGCGTTAACCGCCGCGGCGCTTGCGCGGGAGGGCAGTATCGGATTCAGGCCGGCTTGGGGTTCGCAGGAAAGTGGATCGATGGGCGGATCTTCAATCGCGTCTTCCCGCCTTTGCGTTTCTTGGTGCCAGGCTGGATTCCCCAGGACCTTTCCGTCGCTGGAGAATGTCTCATGAAGCAGACGGTTAAAGTCACGACATCTGCTCGCAGCGCTGAGCCTTCTGCTTAACAAATACAGCCCCTGCTTCGCGCGGGTCATCGCCACATAGGAGAGGCAAAGATCCTCATAATACTGCTCCGCAGCATCACTTTCCCAAGCTTGTCGCAGCACAGGGTCGCACATGCAGATTTCCTTTTGCGGAAGGTCAAGTCCCCAAATCACGCGTCCATCGGGACCACAATGGAGATGCAGAGGCGCGTCACTCCGGCCGAGTGACCACGTCGTGTCGATATCCGGCAAGACCACCATGTCAAAGTCGAGTCCCTTCGCGGCGTGGATTGTCAGGACCCGAATAGCTCGCGCCGCGGGATCTTCCAAAGAAACGAACCCTCGCGCAAAGGCCACGAAATCATCCACGCTCGCCCGGCCTTGTCGTGTCGCGTCGAAGACCGTGGACATTTTCAGCAGTTCATCTGCCCTGTTCCTGGCGAAAGGCTTGGAATCAATGTCCAACTTTTCCAGCCAATCGGTCAGCACTCCATGAAAGCCCGCCTTCCGGATCTTCGCGAGCGCCGCGCGGCGGAATTCGTGCGCGTCTTGCCCCACGAGCGCCGCCAATGGGGTCAAGCTTACATGGCCTGAGGAAAGGGAATCGTCAGGATGAGCAACAAAACTTAGAAGCGCCAGAAGGGCCGAGGTAAGATCGCTATCCTGGCATGCGAAGAATTTCCCCTCCGAAGCCGCGGGCATACCCCGTTTGCGAAGGGCGTTGATCACCGTCAGGATCCGAGCGTTCGTCCGGACCAGCACGCCGCACGATAGACCCTTGGCAAGCGGGTCGATTTCCGCGATAAGCCGCGCAGACTCTTCGTCGAGAGTCTCTTTGCTGAGCTCCGCGTTGACCTCGAGGGTGCGCCATTCGAAGCAGCCATTGCTTCTGGAAGAGTCGTGCGGCTCATGATCGCGCCAGGCGGAGCGCCACCGGTCGAGCATCTCGTCGGGAAACTCGAGAGTATCGGCGACGCGTTGAAGATTTTCAGGTGAGAAAACTGTGTTGACCGTTTCCAGAATTTCCGGGACCGAGCGAAAAGAGACGTGGAGTGCTTCGCTGGTGTCGATGCGTTGAGTTCCCGAGGCGTTGTAGAAATCCGCAATTTCATCGAATAGCCGCGGATCTCCGCCGCGCCATGCATAGATCGCCTGCTTGGTATCGCCGACATAGAAAAACGAGCGCTGACCGCTGTCACTCTGGATGACCTCGTCGGCAAGATCGCGCAGCGCCTGCCACTGGAGCCGGCTGGTATCCTGAAATTCGTCAAGCAGCCAATGGTCATACGAGGAATCCAAACGGTAATTCAGTTCTTGCCGGCTGAATGGACGGAGCGACTTTGCGCCCCAGGTTGTGCCGCTGGACGCGGCCAGCAACCCTGCCACGTCGAGAAAGGTGAGCTGCCCGGCGTCGCGAACCTGTGATTGATACCGCGCCTCGAAGCGAACCAGGAGCTCGTAGAGCGCGCGCGAACGAGCCAGCCGGCCTTCGAGTTCCTCCCGAATAATCGCGCGCCCGAGCGCCATGACCATCTCTCGCAACGCGGGTGGAAAATCGAATGCTTTTCCCTTGAGACCCTTCAGGCGAAAGCGGCCTGGCCTGCCGAAAGGCGCGCAGATCGCCTGGATCGCGAATCTGACGAGCCTGTCGGGCGCGGCCAAGCCGGCATGCAACGCCCGCATCTCTCGAAATCGGCTTTTCCAGTCTGCGCGATACCTGTCCTCCATGTTGGCATGGAGCGCGAAGAGTTCTCGCTCAAATTCCCCCGCGAGTCGCGAAAGGTCATCTCGCCCGAAGTCCGGGCGCTGCTCCGGCCAGATGAGGGACGGATCGCCCCAGGGCTTGTCGGCCGGTGTGAGGAGGAAGCGTTCGTGCGAATCCTCGATTTCTCGATCGAGCGCCCCGGAAACGTCGCGGCCCTCGCGATTGCGGCCCTGCTTTCGAATGAGGTCGAGAAACTCCGAAAATCCCTTTTCATTGCATCCCTCGAACCGAAAGACCTCGGCGAGCAACTGGCGCCGGACAACCCCTTGCAAATGATCGTCGAGGATCGCCACATCACCTGCCAGCCCGCACTCGAAGGGGAAGGCGCGCAGGATCCGTCCGAAAAAGCTGTCAAGCGTGCCAAGCGTCAGGAGCGGAAGTTTTTCGATGAGTTGGCGGAGGTGAGCCAGGCACCTCGCCCCTGAAAGCCCCTCCATGCCAGTTTCCGCTGCCAGAGCGCGGGCGGCCTTGGCCGAACTCGAGGCTTCTGCCAACCGCTCGAAAATGGCGTCCAGAAATTCTCCGGCTGCCTTGCGGGTGAAAGTCAGAGCGACGATACGCTCTGCGGGCACCTGGCGTTCGAGCAACTCGATGTATCGCGTCGTCAGCCGATAAGTCTTGCCTGAACCAGCATTGGCGATGATGCGCTGATGCTTGAGACCAGAATTATCCATTAGACCAGCGTCCGTCAGTGAACATGGCTCGAAGTTAAGAGAAAGCGTGAGATCAGGTAGTGCGGCGGATCACGCTGTGTCCACGAGCGTCCTCAAGTACTCCGGGTAGAATCGGAAGCGGCGGGGAAGAGCGGGGAAAACTATTGGCAACAGGCGGCGAAAGAGCCGCATGCGGAACCGGCTCGAAATTATGGACTTTAGCTCGAGTCGGTCACGCACCTTCAACGGCAGCGTCTCGATGGGAAGAAAATCCATGCAGCGTCCGAGCCGGCGGGTTCCAGCACAGTCCTGAGGATGGTTGACCGCCCTTGCCAGCTTACGGCACATCCAATGGCTGCCAAGAAGGTCTCCCTCGACCATGTTGTTGTAGTAAGGCCTCAAACGAATGCCATCCTTTAGGGGCGAGTGATTCATTGACACCAAAATACGTCCTAAATCGGCACATATCGCGATAAAACCCCTCTTTTCGAGCGACTGGCAGCTCTCCATAAATGAATTCGTATCCGCGCACAGCGGCAGTTATCAGCGTGGCAAGAACCCAAAGTAAGAGATCGGGTTCAAAAGCCGAGTAGGCCGGTGGGCCACTAACACCTGCGGATACGGCACCTCGAACCTTCCGGTGCACCGCCGCCAACCGCGTTCTCATGGCTTCCGCCTCGGAGATCGTGCCGAAGACGATCCGGTTCGTACTCTCGATCGTGCGATGGAGCCGGCCGATAGTATCCGTTCGAAACTTGCTATGGTCATGCACACCCTGCGCTACCCT
>DASTFP010000056.1:0-9382 GCA_035719865.1 Terrimicrobiaceae bacterium
GGTGGCCGCGCGGGCAGAGCTCACGGTGGCATCGCTTTCGACCATTACGACCGACATTGCGCAAAACGTGGGCGGCGATGCGATAAGGCTCATTCCCATCATGAAGCCGGGAATCGATCCTCACGACTTCGAGCCTTCTCCCCTGGACGTCAAGCAGATCGAAAGCGCGGATCTTGTGCTGATCACCGGCAAGGGCATGGAGGGATATCTGACGAGACTTGAGGAGGCGGTTGGCAGCAAGGCCAAGTTTGTCGACACCGGCGGCACGATACCTTCTCTCAGACTCGAAGAGGAAGGCAGGATCGTCGAGGATCCGCACTGGTGGCATAGCGTCGAGAACGTGAAGAAGGCGGCGGTTCTCGTGAGGAAGCAGTTCGTCGACGCCGATCCGGCAAACAAGGCCTTGTACGAGAAGAACACGGCCGCCTATCTCGCCGAACTCAGCGATCTGCAAAAATGGGCGAGGCAGGAGGTCGCAAAACTGCCTCGCGAAAAGCGCAAACTGGTGACCTCGCATGATGCATTTCAGTATTTCGCGCGGGATTTCGGTTTCCGCATTTACGCCGTTGAGGGTGTGAGCAGCGATGATCAGCCCTCCTCAAAGAAGGTTACCGATCTGATTAAGACGATTCGAACCGAGGGCGTGAAAGCGGTATTCTTTGAAAGCATCGAGAATCCGAAGGTAATTGGAGAAATTACAAGGGAAACCGGGGCCAGGGTTGGCGGCGAACTCTACGCGGACGGGTTGGGGGTCAAGGAGGCATCAACCTATCCGGACATGGTTCGCTACAACATCACGACTCTCGTTGAGAGCCTCAAGTAACTTGGGTTGCGGACCGCCCCGAAAACCGACCGACCAGACTTGAAAATCATAAATTTTCGCGCGGCTGCTGTTCGGAACGCTGCGTGAAGCCGTCCAATCTGCGACCTATGGAAAGACGCACTCGGCAGAAGCGGGCCATCGAGGCCGTGTTCGCGGAGCATAACAACCCGCTCACCCCATCGGAAATTCAGCGCCTCGCCGTCAGGGAGGCCCCGGGTCTTGGAATCGCAACGGTCTATCGTTCGCTCAAGGCGCTCGCAAAAGATGGCCGGGTTGTTTGCGTGGAAATTCCCGGGCAGATGCCCCGCTACGAACTCGCCGACAAGGGACATCATCACCATTTTCTCTGTCGCGTCTGCGGCGAGGTCTTCGAGCTTGAAAAATGCCTTGCTCGAATAAAAACGATGGCGCCCCCCCGATTCCGGGTCGAGGACCACGAGATCATTCTCTACGGTTCCTGCGAGGTTTGTCTTCGCAAGAAAAGGCGAGCCCGCAAGTCCGTGGCGGCTTAAATTCAGCACGGCTCGTGTCCCGAGGGGCGTTGTCGCGACGGATCTGGCGCACCGAATCAGCGAGGCATCGAGACCGATGCGCGAGTTGCGTCTCCCTGGGAGTGTTCACTCGCTCGCCAACTTCCCACTGGATTGCGCAGCTCGAACTCTCTGCGCGAACGACTCTGCCGGAACGCGCTCGAATGCCCTGAGAATGCGTAATCCCTCTAAGGTTTGGCGGCGGATTCAACCCATTTGGAGAACCCTTCGGGACCGCCTGCCAGGTAGCCCACGTTGCGGGCCACCTCGGTGCCTTGAGAACTAAGCAGGACGAGGGTGGGGAACCCCTCGATTCCGAACTTCTCCGCCAGTTCCTGATTCTGTTTCTTCAGTTCGGCGCTTTGTGTCTTGGATCGCGGAAAGTCGAGCTCAACCAGAACGAGCTTCTCTTCCGCGAACTTCTGGAATTCGGGCTTGGAAAAGGTGTCCTTTTTAAGCTTGATGCACCACCCGCACCAGTCTGAACCGGTGAAATCAAGCAGCACCATCTTGTTCTCCTTCGCGGCTTGCTCAAGCGCAGCCTGGTAGTTTGTCGCCCATTGTTGAGCCGCTTGGGAAGTGGCGAGCATGCCCGAAAGGACCAGTAGAGCTGACAGAGCAAAAGGTGAGAATTTCATCGTGTAAAAGAACGCACAAGGTTCATGAAATTTCAATGGCCTGCGGCGGCGAGCAAGGATGAATCGAAGTTCGGACGAATGTCGGCATCGATTGGGGAGGCACGATCCGCGCGATGCGACGCGGCGTAAGCGATCATCAAGGCATTGTCGGTGCGCAATTGCGGCGGTGGCATTCGCCAGCTGATTCCGGATTTTTCGCAGGCCCGGGCAACCTTTTCCCCCAGCCGGGCATTCGCGCTCACGCCGCCGCTGAGGGCAAGCAGCGACTTGTTGCAACCTCTTGCCGCGCCCAGTGCCTTCGCAACGAGCACGTCCACCACCGCCTCCTGAAACGAGGCGCAAATAGCGGGCAGATCCCGAGAGCTGAATCCGCGCTCCAGGAAATACTTCACGGAGGTTTTCAATCCGCTGAAGCTGAAATTGAAGTCGCCCGATGCGATCATGCTTCGAGGGAAATGGAATTCTTCAGGGTTTCCTTCCTGCGCGAGGCGATCGACCTCCGCGCCGCCAGGATAGCCGAGTCCGAGGATCTTTGCGACCTTGTCAAACGCTTCCCCGGCGGCGTCGTCCAGCGTTCGGCCAAGCAAGCGGTATCTCCCGTAGCCTTCAACGTCGAAGAGAAGAGTATGCCCGCCGCTAACAATCAGGGACACGTGTGCGGGAATGACGCTTTCGCCGAAAAAAGGAGAGAGCAAGTGACCCTCCAGGTGATTTACCGCCAGGAACGGGCGGCCGGCACCAAGGGCGAGACCCTTGGCCGCCGAAGCCCCAACGAGCAGGGCGGCCGCGAGCCCGGGTCCGGTGGTCGCGGCAAAAGCATCGACTTGTGAGGTGGAAAGCGTCGCTTCGGCGAGCGTGCTGTGAACCAGTCGCGGAAGAATGGCGAGGTGATTTCTTGAGGCCACCTCCGGAACAACCCCTCCGTACTTCGCGTGGATGCCGGCCTGCGATGCGATTCGATGCGCGAGCACTTCACGGCCTCCGCGCAAGATCGCGACGGCCGTTTCGTCGCAGGATGTCTCGATCGCGAGGACTACCCGGTTCAAGAGCCCTTTCCAGCAGGATTCTTCTTTTTAACTGGATTTCGATCCGTGTAGATCAGAGCGCCGCGCAAGATATCCACCGCCCTGGCGAGTTGGGGATCGCCGTCCGTGGAAAGCCGCCTCATGCCGCCGCCCTCGGGCTCGCGCCGCGATTCGAGAAGATCGAACTCCTGCTGCTGTGTAAGGCCGACGCGAATATTCGGGGTGACACCGACTTGGTGAATAACTTGCCGCCCCGGGGTAAAGTATTTTGCCGTTGTCAGCCGCAGTGCGGACCCATCGGGCAGGGAGATTACGCTCTGCACCGATCCCTTGCCAAAAGTGGTTTCGCCAACAACTATGGCACGTTTGAGATCTTTCAACGCTCCTGCGACAACTTCCGAGCCGCTGGCGCTTGCGTAATTGACGAGCAGAGCAACGGGATAGTTCCGCACCCTGTTGCCGCGAGACGTCGTCCGATACTCCCGGCCGGGCAACCGGCCTTCCGTTGAGACCACCTTGGTCTGCTGGGGAAGGAAGAGGCCGCTGACCTCGACCGCGCTGCTCAGCAAGCCACCTGGATTATATCGCAGATCAAGAACGAGCGCCTGCATTCCCTCTTTCTCGAGCTTATCGAGCGCCTTTGCCAACTCGTCCGCAGTCGGCTCGTTGAACTGCGTTATCCGCACGTAGCCCACCTTAAGGTCCTGGGGATCCGCAGGGGTTAAGATCTGCGCGTCCTTCACACTCTTTACCTTGATGACCACTCGCGTGAGCTCGAAATCCTTGATCTCCTTGGTTGCGGGCCGCTGAATTGTCAGGTTTACTTTTTCACCGGCTTCGCCGCGCAATTTGTCCACCGCCTGCATGAGGGTGAGTTTTTCGGTCGATATCCCGTTAATGCGTAAAATGCGGTCGCCGGGTTTGAGCCCTGCCGCGAAGCCCGGACTGTCCTCCATCGGGTTGACGATTGTCAAAGCCCCGTCATCCATCGTGACAACGACACCGAGCCCGCCAAACTCGCTCCTGGTGTCCTCCTGCATTCCGCGAAAATCCCTCGGCTCCATGAATTGGCTGTGAGGATCGAGTTCAGCAAGCATGCCGCGAAGCGCGCTGTAAGTCAGGTTCCGGTAGGAAGTCTTGTCATCATCCACGTAATCCTGGCGGATGAGCTGCATCGCTCTGGCCAAGACCTGAACATTGTCGTAGGGCGACTCGGCATCCATCTCCTGGGACACTTCAGCTTCTTGCGCGCTGAGACCGTTGAGAGCAACTGCCAGCAGAATGGCGGCGGCGAAATTCCTTAACATGGGGAAAGTTATCATAGTTTCAACGCTTGCAAGTTCCCGGCGCTGGCGATTCATCCGCCGAAATCTCAAGGGAGAAGTCGACGGCCCGCGCGGAGTGCGTCAACTCGCCGACGGAAATAAAGTCAACTCCGGTTTCGGCGATCTGGCGGACGGTTCCCAGATTGACCCCTCCACTGGCCTCAAAAGCCACACCAGGCCTGCGCAGCGAGACGGCTTCGCGCAGTTCGGCGAGTTCCATATTGTCGAGGAGAATCACGTCGACACCATCCAAGGTCAAAAAGTGACGGACCTGCTCCAGGGTATCCGCCTCCAGTTCAACCCGAATCGCCGGCCGCTCCGACTTCACCCTGAGGATCGAAGCCTGGAGTTCCTCCAAGCCGGTGTGTGCAGCAAGATGATTGTCTTTTACCATGACCATGTCATGAAGACCGAAACGATGGTTGACGCCTCCGCCCGACGCGACAGCGCCTTTCTCGAGGAGCCGCATTCCGGGCGTTGTCTTCCTCGTATCGAGGATTCGGGCTGGGGTACCTCGGACCGCCGCGACGTATTTGCCGGCAAGAGTTGCAACACCGGAGAGTCGCTGGAGGAAATTTAGCGCGGTGCGCTCGGCCGAAAGCAGGGACGAAGCGCGGCCGCGCAATTCCATCGCGACGTCGCCGGCAAGCAGCTGCGCACCATTCTCGGAGAGTTTCTGAACATGAATCTCTGCGTCGACTCGCCGGAACACTTCGGCGGCGACGTCCAGACCAGCGACGATGCAAGCCTCGCGCGCCACGATCCTGCCCGCGCAGCGCCGATTTGCATCTGTGAAGTAGAGGGTGGTCACATCACCTCCACCGATGTCTTCGGCAAGGGCCATCGAAATGATGTCAGCTTCGGGAGGCATTTACAACCTGAGCGGCATCGCCAAGATCCAGCAACTGCCTCTGCCAGCGCATGAGGAGCCGCGTCTGGGGATCGACCGAAGCGGCTTCCAGGGCGCCACGCGGTGCGACGATCGATGAATCGAGACCCAGCGCGGCGGCAACTTTGTCACGGGTGCTTTTCAAGTGTTCAAAGCGTTCGGTCTGCTCCCGGCTCGGTCGTCGCCGTCCTGACCGCGTCTGAACGGGCCACTCGCTCTCGGGGATGTGCAGTGCCAGCGCGAGAATGATCTCGAAGCTTTTGCGGCGCCGGTTGCTCATCCGCGGAGTTGAGAACGCCTCCCCGCTTACCGCTCTTTCCGCGATGCGGATTATGTCCTCATTGCTCATGACATGAAACGGGGGCCGGTCCCATGCGCGAGCCTCCGCGTCGCGCCAATACCAGAGGACTCGCAGAACCGATTGGGCGCGAGGACGCAAGGCGGCGCTCCCTGCGATTCGCCAGGCCTTGCTTTCGTCCCGCTCGCGCGGTTCGCGCGCCGAAGCGAGCATGCGTTCGCACGACTCCAAAAACCATTCCCAGCGATTCAAGCGCCCCAGCTCCGCGCCGAGAATGTCGGCGAGAGGAAGAAGGTATTTGGTATCGCTGATGGCATAATCGATCATTTGACTGGAGAGCGGGCGCATTGCCCAGTTCGCTTTCTGCGAGGCCTTTGAGAGCTTGACGCCGAAGTGCTTCGCGACCAAGGCAGCCAGACCAAGTTCTCGATAGCCGCACAGCCGAGCGGCGATCATCGTGTCAAAGATATTGTCTGCGGCGAAATGGCCGCCACGGTGAAGCATACGCAGATCGTAGTCGGCGCCGTGGAGGATGAGTTGCCTGTTTGTGAGGAACTCGTACAAGGGCTGGAGCGAGAATCCTGCCAGCGGATCGACGAGGACGTTCTCAAGTTCCGTGCTGATCTGGACAAGGCATAGCTTCTCGAAGTAGCTGTGCAGGCTGTCGGCCTCGGTATCGACCGCGATTCGGGAGAGGGGGGAGAGCCTGGCGATAAGGTCTGCCAAGCCCTGATGGTCTGCGATCAAGGCTCGGCCACAAATTTTTCGCGGGGGAGTTGGTCTCCTTCCCTGCGCGCACGGGGTTCGCGCACCTGTGTGGTGCCGTCGGTGGGCACCGTCACGAAAGGTCCGCCAGCCAGGGGCGCAACATCGGTAAAGGCTACTTCAGCTACCTCGCTTGGTTTGCCCTCGAGGGGAAAGTCTTTTCGAAGCGGGAAAAACGGATATCCCTCCCACATGAGGATTCGCCGTAAGTCAGGGTGACCATCGAAGCGAATTCCCATCATGTCGTAAACTTCCCGTTCGTGCCAGTTCGCAGTGGGCCATATGTCGAAGACGGTGGGCGAGACCGGATTGTCTTCGTCGGGCACGAGCGTCTTGAGGCGGAGATGGAGTCCGCTGGCCATCGAATACAATTCGTAAACGATCTCGTAGCGCGGATAGTCCCCGAAATGGTCGACGCTCGTGATGTCGATGAGGTAGTCGAAACCGAGGTCATCGCGGCAAAATTTGCACAGTTCGCGCAAGGACTCGATTTCTACCGTAAGCGATTTTTCACCGCGAAATTCCAATTCGCCGAGAATCGCGTCGGGACAATTCTCGCGCAGGCGTGCCAACGCATCCTCGAGAGTCATACGCTTTCGGCCAGCGCCTGTTTTTGTTCCCTTACGGAATGCTCGGTCATGATCTTTCTCTGCAGTTTGATCAAGCCGTCCAGCAGAGCCTCTGGCCGAGGAGGACAACCGGAAACGTAGACGTCGACGGGCAGCAAGTGATCGATTCCCTGGAGAACGGCGTAGCTGCGATACATACCCCCGCTGGATGCGCAGGCGCCCATCGCAATGCACCATTTTGGTTCCGGCATTTGCTCCCAAATGCGCTTGACCGCCAGAGCCATCTTGTAAGTCACCGTGCCCGCCACGATCATCACATCGCTCTGCCGCGGAGAAAAACGCATCACCTCCGCGCCAAACCGGGAAATATCGTAACGCGACGAGGAGGCCGCCATAAGCTCGATGGCACAACAAGCCAGTCCCATTGGCATCGGCCAGAGGGAATTGCTTCGCATCCAGTTGATAGCCGCATCAAGGCGAGTGAAAATCACGTTTCCCTCAATCTTCGAATCGTACGCGACGGGACTCGTCTGCCTCATAAAACGAACGTATTTTTCCGCGGGCAACCGGCAAGAGCAAATTTGCGAAATCGCTGGCGCCTGCCGACTTGAGTTTCCCATTGGTTCGTGGCACCTCATGCCGCATGGATCTTGAAAAGGAGGGTTTCCGGTTCGCGCTGCGGGCTGCTCGCGCCTGCACCGCTTTGTTGATCCTCGCCTCTTGCGCCCAGCGAACACCGTCCGGGACCTCCTCTCGTGGGATGATCGCCCGTTCCGCCTCAACAGCGGACACTGTTAAAGAACCGGCGAGGACGCCCGCACCACCGCCCCCCATCACCGAGCGAAAAGCGAAGCTCCAGACAATCGTGCCGAAAAGAGAGCTAACCAAGGCGGAAAAGATTATCACGCTCGTCCGCGAGGGATACTTTGTTGGCGAAACCAGGGGAGCGTTCGTGTTCTCGAAGAGCCGGCCAGGGAGCGTCCCAGGCTCAGGCCTCTACGAAGATGCTATCCTCCTTGGACGGCTCCGTAACGCGCTGAAGGAAACGGCGGGCATCCCGGATTCCCTTTCTGCGTCGGCAACCGTGCGCGATGCAAAAGCCTTTCTGACCATTGACGACAGCTTATCCGCATTCGACGCCGCCAGAGCCATCGATGCGGCGCTTCGGACTCCCGGCGTCGATGCCGTTCAGGCCCGAATCTCAGGGTAGCTCCTAGATCTTGAGAATTTTCGAAACGCGCTCCGCGACCGCTTTCACGACCATCACGCGAGCGTACCATTTGTAGTTGGCGGGAATGACGATCCACGGAGTGTGGTCGAAGGAGGTCCTCTCGAAAAGCTCTTCTGCGGCCTCGTTGTGCTGGTCCCAGTGTTTTCTGTTACGCCAGTCTTCCTCGCTGATCTTCCAGTGCTTGTAGGGGTCCGCCTCGCGGCGCTTGAAGCGATCGAGTTGCTCATCTTTTGTGACGTGGAGGTAGAATTTGATGATTATTGCTCCGTCGTCGGCGAGCAGGCGCTCGAATTCGTTGATCTCCCGGTAAGCGCGCTTCCACTCCGCCTCCGTGCAAAACTTTTCGACGCGCTCAACCAGAACGCGACCGTACCAGGAGCGGTCGAAGATCGTCGTTTGTCCATGAGGCGGCAGCTTATTCCAAAACCGCCACATGTAGTGATGCTGGTGCTCCTCGGGAGTCGGCTTGACGATTGAATAGACGCGCGCCAGGCGCGGATCCAGCCGTTCGGTAACCCGCTTGATGGCGCCGCCCTTGCCAGCCGCGTCGGGACCCTCCATAACAATGATCAGCGATCTCTCGCTCTCCCGCAAGACGAGCTGGGCATTGAGAAGCTCCAGCTGATGCTTCTTCAGGATCTTCTTGTATTCGGCTTGCTCGAGCGATTTTGACTGGTCAAGTTCGTCGAGCCGGATGCGGTCTTTTGCCATGGCGTAGGGAGTCTCGTGGCCCTTTACACTATTGGCAAAGAAAGGAAAGCTCCGAAAACAGAAGTCATCCGGAACCCTCCGGAAACCGGCTTCAGCGGCGAACACTCAAGCTCGCTTCTCGAGCCTGGCTTCACCGAGTCCGGCGCTGCCTTAATAATGGACCGAGCAGCCGTAGGGCTTCGTCGACGGAACGGATACTGGTTTACCGGATGTTGCTTCGTTGAGGGCTGCCTTGACGTAATTCTTGGCGACAGCCACCGTCTCCGGTTTGGGCGTTGGTTTGTCGTCGATGGCTCCGGCATAGATCAGAACGCCTTCAGGATTGACAACGAACATTTGTGGCGTCGTCTTTGCGTTGTATAGCTTGCCCACTTTTCCGTCTTCATCCATGAGATACGCGGACGCGTCGGAACCAAACTTGGCAAGGCCCTTCTTCACTGCATCGGGGGTTTCGTTACCCTGCTTGCCCGGGGCGGAAGAACAGATCGACAGCCAGACAACGCCCTTATCGACGAACTCCTTTTGAAGCTTCTGCATGTTCTCCGACCCGTAATGCTTCTTGACGAACGGACACCCGA
>DASTFP010000057.1:0-3325 GCA_035719865.1 Terrimicrobiaceae bacterium
GCTGCCGATGAATCCTAAATCACTTCTTTCGACTATTAATTCCCCGGCGGATGTCAAAGCGATCGCTGAAGACGACTTGCCGCGTTTGGCCGAAGAGGTTCGCATGGAGCTGATCCATATCCTCTCCCAGACGGGCGGACACTTGGGACCAAATTTGGGAGTGGTGGAGTTAACGGTCGCGCTTCACCGGGTCTTCAATACGCCGAGAGACAAGTTCGTCTTCGACGTCAGTCATCAAGGTTACGTGCACAAGCTTTTCACCGGCAGGCGGGAACGATTCTCGACCATCCGTCAATATGAAGGCCTCAACGGCTTTCTTTTGCGAACCGAAAGCAAGCACGATTGTTATGGAGCCGGCCACGCCGGTACGGCGCTTTCCGCCGCGCTGGGAATGGCCAAGGCCCGCGATATCCTTCACGGCGATGAACATGTGGTCTGCGTGGCGGGCGATGCTGCGTTCACGTGCGGCGTAAGCTTTGAGGCGCTCAACAATCTCGCCGCAACCACCAGGCGTCTGATCCTGGTGCTCAACGACAACGAATGGTCGATTGCCAAGAACGTGGGCGCCGTGGCGGAATATCTCAACCGCATTGTCGCCAATCCCGCCTTTGCCCACCTGCATGAGAAAGCCGGGCAATTCGTCGAGTGGCTCGCGGGCAAACAGGCTCGCCATTTCGCCCACAAGGTCGAAGCTGGCGTTAAGAACCTCCTTGCCCCGAGCGTGATTTTCGAGGACCTCGGCTTGCGATATTATGGCCCGATCGATGGACACGATATCCCGCTGTTGATTCGAACCTTCGAGTTTCTGAAGACACAGAACGAGCCGGTAATCCTGCATATCCTTACGAAAAAGGGAAAGGGATACGCACCCGCCCTCGAGAAGCCGGATAAATTCCACGGCCTGGGCAAGTTCCATCTCGGCACCGGCGAGACTGTCGCATCGGCGAAGCCCACGTATTCCGAGCTTCTTGGCAAGCGGTTGGCCAACTTTGCCGACGACAACAACAAGATCGTCGCCATCACCGCCGCCATGCCCAGCGGCACGGGACTCGTGAATTTCTCGAAGCGCCACCCCGAACGCTGCTTTGACGTCGGCATCGCGGAGGAACATGCCGCGCTCTTCGCCTGCGGCCTCGCCGTGGGAGGGATGAAACCCTTCCTGACCATCTATTCAACGTTCCTGCAGCGCTCCTACGATATGATCATTCACGATATCGCGTTGCAAAACCTCAACGTCGCGCTGTGCATGGATCGCGCAGGCCTTTCAGGCGATGACGGTCCGACGCACCACGGCCTGTTCGATATCGGCTATCTCCGCCACGTCCCCAATATCGTCCACATGCAGCCCAAGGACGAAGATGAATTCTGCGACATGCTTTGGACCATGGTAAACTACCACTCCGGGCCCATCGCCATCCGTTACCCGCGTGGAGTCGGTACCGGCGCGGAGCCAAAAGAGCGGCCGGCCCTGCTTGAAATCGGCAAGGCTGAAGTTCTTCGGCACGGCGCCCGCGCCGCGATCGTTGCCTTAGGCACGATGGTCGAGCTCGCGCTCGAGGCCGCCGAGCAACTGGAAGAGCAGGGAGTGTCGACCGCGGTAATCAATGCGCGTTGGATCAAGCCTCTCGATGTCAACACGATCGAATTTTTCGCCCGAGGATGCGAAGTGGTCTGCACGATGGAAGATCACGTTCTGCACAACGGCTTTGGCTGCGCCGTCATGGAACACCTCGCGGAACAGCGCATCACCACGCCCGTGGTCCGAGTTGGCTGGCCCGACCAGTTCATCGAGCATGGCAGCGTGCCGATCCTGAGGAAAAAGTACGGAATTACTCCGGATGCTGCGGTGGAGAAAATCGTGACTGCACTCCCCGTTCGGAAAGGCGTGAAGGTCAAGTCGGCCGCATAAAGGATGGGAAGCGCACGCGTCCTCGCGTGCAACTTCGGCGTCTCCCGAAGAACTTCTCTCGTGAAGCGAGTGCTTTGAAAAATCTGTCCGGCGAGACGCCGGACCTCATTCGCGAGAACGCGCGTGCTGCCCGACCCAGGAGAGTTCCCGCTGGGTTCTTTCTCTACCCTGTGATTACCTGAATTTCGATATGCCAAGAGACGCAAGCGCCCAACGCATGGAAAAAATCGTCAGCCTCTGCAAGCGCAGGGGTTTTATTTTCCAATCCTCGGAGATCTACGGAGGGCTCAACGGTTTTTGGGACTATGGCCCGCTGGGCGTCGAGCTCAAACGCAACCTCAAGGAATTCTGGTGGCGACGCAACGTCCGCGAGCGCGAGGACATGGTGGGCATGGACGGCTCGATCATCATGAACCGCGCCGTTTGGAAGGCAAGCGGTCACGAGGAAACCTTCAGCGATCCGCTGGTGGATTGCCGCTCCTGCAAATCGCGTCACCGCGCCGATCAATTGCCTGAGAAGGATGGCGTGAGGTATTGTCCCGACTGCGGAAGCCGCGACCTCACCGCGCCGCGGGCCTTTAACCTGATGTTCAAGAGCTTTGCCGGCCCGATCGACAGCGACGAAAACCTCGTCTATCTCCGCCCGGAGACAGCGCAAGCCATGTTCGTCCAGTTCAAGAACGTTCTGGAAACCTCCCGGCAGAAACTTCCCTTCGGTATCGCGCAGATCGGAAAGGCCTTTCGCAACGAGATCAACCCTCGAAACTACACGTTCCGCTCTCGCGAGTTCGAGCAAATGGAAATCGAGTATTTCTGCCGAGCCGAAGACGGGCTTCGGTTGACAGACTACTGGCTCGAGGAACGCCTCAGGTTTTATGAAGATATCGGGATTCCCCGCTCGAAGATTCGGGTGCACGATATTCCGGAAAGCGAGCGCGCATTTTATTCCAAAAAGACGTACGACCTCGAATACGAGTTTCCTTTCGGGCCGAGCGAACTCGAGGGAATCGCGTACCGCACCGACTACGACCTTTCGCGTCATATCGAACACAGCGGCAAGCCTCTCGAGTATTTTGACGAGGAGAGGAAACAAAGATTTGTTCCGCATGTTGTCGAGCCGAGTGCGGGCGTCGACCGCACAGCGCTCGCGCTTCTCTGTGAGGCCTTCGACGAGGAAACTGTCATGGCCGAGAATGGCCGGAATGAAGTTCGAACTGTCCTGCGTTTTCATCCGCGCCTGGCGCCAGTGAAATGTGGCGTCTTTCCGTTATTAAAAAACAGACCCGAGCTCGTCGGCAAAGCCAGAGAAATTGCGAACGCGCTTCGTCCCTTCATGGCAATATTCTACGATGAAGGCGGTGCCATCGGCCGACGCTACCGCCGCCAGGATGAGGCCGGGACACCGTTCGGGGTCAC
>DASTFP010000058.1:0-4173 GCA_035719865.1 Terrimicrobiaceae bacterium
TGATTGCGCGGTCTCTCGGGGACAACGACGACCAGTTCGCTCACTCGCTTTTTCAGGGCCGCAGCTGCGAAGGTCATGACCTCGCCGAAATCCATGTCCAGTGTCAGAGGGGGGATTCTTGTTTGGGCGACGGCCTCCTGCACGATGGGTCCATAAGTAAGTTTCTCGGCGTAGAAACTCGGAATATTGATCATTCCGCGTGACTTGCCCTCCGGGACATGAGCGGCGGCCATCACACAGATCGAATTTGGCAGCCCCTTGGACATATTGGTGGTGCCGTCGATGGGATCGAGCGCGATGTCGAAGCGCGGAGAGCCCTCTCTTCCCCTGCCGAGCTTGTCTCCGAGAAAGATGCCCGGAGCCTTATCCTTGATTCCTTCGCCAATGACGACCTCGCCGCGGATGTCGACCAGGTCGAACACGCCGTTGATCGCATCGCACGCCGCCTGATCTGCGGCTTCCTTGTTTCCGCGGCCGAGCCAATGGATGGCATTCAGCGCGGCGTTCTCGGTCGCTCGGACGAATTCGAATTCAACGGTCCGCTCGATGTCTTGGGAGGTGCTCATCGGGACAGGCTCGCGGAAACGCCGAAAACTTCAATCCCGGGGAAGCGATCCATCGCGGGGCAGCCGCAAGGCTGTGAGAGAATTGCAATTCGGCCGCCACAGGCGGGCGAGAACCTAGCGCGCGATTAAACCTCCCGCTCCTACCAGCGGAAATGCGCGAATGCCCGGTTGGCCTGGGCCATCTTGTGCACGTCGTCGCGCTTCTTGATGGCATTGCCCTGGCCGGAGGCTGCGTCCCTGAGCTCGTTGGCGAGGGCGTTTTCCATGGGAACGCCCTTGCGGCTCTTCGCGAAGTTGACGATCCAGCGCATCGCGAGGGCAAGCTGCCGGTCTGTGGGGACCTCCATCGGCACCTGATACGTTGCTCCACCGACGCGGCGGGATTTCACTTCGAGCCGGGGTTTGACATTCTCGATCGCCTTGTTGAGCGTTTCGAGCGGATCGACGGTGTCCGTTCCTTCGCGAGACTTGTCGATTGCGGTATAGACAATGTGCTCGGCGGTGCTCTTCTTTCCGCGCCGCATGACGGTGCTGATAAGCCGGGCAACCATCGGGCTCGCGTAGCGGGCGTCCTTTTTGACTTCCTTGTGAATCACTCTGCGGCGACGGGACATGGCAAACGCTTATTTCTTCTTTGTTCCCTTGGCTTCCTCCTGGCCCGCCTTCGGGCGCTTGGCGCCGTATTTGGAGCGTCCGCGGCGGCGGCCATCGACTCCGAGGCTGTCCAGAGTGCCGCGAACGATGTGGTAGCGGACGCCGGGCAGGTCCTTGACGCGGCCTCCGCGCACGAGGACGATCGAGTGCTCCTGGAGATTGTGCCCTTCGCCGGGAATGTAGGCGATGACCTCCTGGCCGTTCGTCAGGCGAACCTTGGCGACCTTGCGCAGGGCCGAATTCGGCTTTTTTGGTGTCCGAGTCATCACCTGCACACACACGCCGCGACGCTGCGGGCACTTCACAAGTGCCGGAGATTTCGACTTCACCGTCACTTTGCGGCGTCCTGCGCGAACCAATTGGTTAATCGTGGGCATCTGAGTGTGTAGCGTCCCGCAACACGACCGGAGGACAAAAAAAGCACGCAGAGGTGCTTCATCAACTCCCCGACACGGCGCGGGAGCACAAACACTAGGTCGGAGCAGGGGGTAGGCAAGAGAAAATTTGAGGATTTTTCGCGCAGCCCCTTGCTCAGCGCAATAGTGTCCTGGCCGCCTCGATGACGGCGTCCGCCGGCAGGTCTCGCATGCGGCAGATTTTATCTTTGGATGGCGGCGCCTGGACGACGAGGCTTCCAGCGGTCGGGCAGTGCCAGTTCTTGGAGTTGGTCGGCCCGAAAAGGGTGACGCTGCGGACGCCGAAGGCGTGCGCGAGATGCGAGGCCGAGCCGTCAACTGTGAGCACAGCGCGCGCCCGCGAGCAGAGCCAGATAAAGTTCTCCAGCGAAGTCCCGTTTTCCAGGCTGCGCACAAACGGCCCGGACTTCTCCTTGATCTCCTGGCAGTGCCGAATCTGCCAGTCGCTCGAGGCGTTGGTCATCACGAAGCTCAAGGCCTTCTCATCATGCAGCACCTTCAGCGTCTGCACCCAGCGATCCGGCAGCCAGCTTTTCTGCCGCCAGCCAGCCGTCGGATTGACCAGGACGAAAGGTTCATCGCCAAGGCCCTCGGGTCGCCAGTTGTCCGGCGGCCGGTCAAGTCGCGGGGGTCGAAAGGGTGATGAGGAAGCCACGGGCGTGTGCCGCCAGAAGTATTCGGCAACGTAGTGATCGCCCAGATCATGGACGATCAAGTCGCGGAAGACCTGCCGATGAAACCACCTCATTTTTCGCGTTCCGGGCAAGATGCAGCTCTTCGCGCTCGCGGGGGAAAAAAAGGAACGCAGGGCGGACTTGTCCAGCGGATCGTAGCAATACAGATGGCTGCGATACCTGAGGGGGATGCCGCGTTGCCGGCGGACTCCCGGCATCAGGTGAAGCAAGGGCGCATGCCCTCCGCGAGTCATGCAATCGACGGGCGCGCCGTGACAGTCGCGCAATTTTGAAAGAGTTGGCTCAAGCAAGACGAGGTCTCCCAATTGCTTGTGAAACGCGACATAGCATCCTGGCATGGGACTTTCGAGTACTTCAGTTCCCGGCAATTGCAAGGAATCCGCCGGGGCAAGAACTGTGATGGAAAAATCGCTTTTGCGCGAGCGTCTCTTCCGCCAAATTGCCTTCGAAGATCGTGCGTCTTTTCATTCTCAAGCCCGATGGGATCGGAGATTTTGTGCTAGCGACGGGCGGCTTGCGCGCTCTGGCGGCCGCGTTCGGAGAGCAAAATCTTCTCATTTGCGTGAAGTCGGAGTTGGTTTCCCTCGCGCGTTCGCAATTTCCTGAGGCGACAGTCATTGAACTTCCGACCGCGGCCAGACGCAAGTTCGTCAATCTCTTTGCTCGAAATTTGGTCAGCTGCCTGCCGCTGTGGCTTAGGCTCAGGACGACGCCGGTCGATGGCGCCGTGTGTTTGCGGAGCATGAGGAACTACCTTGAGACGCTGCTCTTTTACTCCGTCCGCACCAAGCGCTTCTTCGCATGCGAGAACATCCTCCTTCGGCCGGAGAAGAGGGTTCGGCGGTATGTCGAGGCCGGAGTCAGAAAGCTTTTCCGGCCGGAGCTGATCCCTTATCCGGAAAGTGCCGATGAGATTCCCTTGGAGATCGAGGCTCATCGCCGTTTGGCGGCACGGATCTTGGGTCGTCCGGTGGCGGCCGAAGAGATTTTGCCGGTTCTGCGCCCCACGATCGAGAGGAACGAGGACAGCTGGATTTGCGCTCCCGTGACCAACCGCTCGAAGGTCTATCCTTTTGCGCTGTGGAAGGATGTTTTCTGCGCGCTCAAGCCGGAAAGCCTCGCCAAGAGCATTCTGCTGGTCGGCTCTGAAGATCAGCGTGCGGAGCTCGATGACCTTCAGACGCTGCTCCGTGGAGCGGGGATGGCACGCGCCCAAGCATATGTTCCCGGCGACTTGGTTGAGTTCCTGAATGGGATCGCGGCAGGGCAGCTGATTTTGAGTGTGGACACCGCGGCGGCGCATTTTGCAACGGCTCTCGACAAGCCGTGCGTCGTGCTATTCTCCGGGCTGCACCGCGGAATGTTCGGGCCGTGGCAACGCAGCGGGAGGCAGAGATGGTTGCTGCCGGAGGCTCCGCCGGGAAAACCAAAGTTCAAATGGCACGAAGGCATCACTCCGGCCCGAGTGGCCGCCGAAGTGCGCGATTTGCTGCGGGTTCCGCAGCCCGATCCGCCGGTTGCGCATGATTCTTGCTCGCGCTAGCAGCTTGCCGGGCTTGCAATAAGTCCCCAAGATTCGTGCTCTGATGAACAGAGCGAGGAGGAACCTACCCGCTACCCTTTATGCCTGAGCCACTCGATCACACTCACACCCACGGCGAGTTTCGCCTCCGCTACGGGCATCCCTTGCCTTTCGGGGCAAGCCATGTTCCCGGCGGAGTAAACTTTTCGGTCTTTTCAGCCCACGCGACGTCATGCACGCTCGTGCTTTTCGAAAAGGGTGACGCGACGCCCTTTGCGGATATCCCGTTTCACCCGGAGTATCGTGTGGGGAATGTCTGG
>DASTFP010000059.1:0-14080 GCA_035719865.1 Terrimicrobiaceae bacterium
AGGTCCGTATTGGAGCTGCCGAATAACAGGATTCGCGGAGGGAGAGTGCCTGGCATGCCAAACCCAGGCTAAGATTTTCCTGCGTCGAGCGCCGCGCGCACTTCTCGATCGACCTGTTCAAAGAGTGCGGCATCGCTTTTCAGCGCTTCCTTGGCTGCGTCGCGGCCTTGAGCGATTTGGTTGCCCTTGTAGCTGAGCCAAGAGCCCCGTTTCTCGAGAACGCCTTTTTCCAGAGCGAGATCGAGCAGCGAACCCGTGTTGGATATTCCTTCATTATACATGATATCGAATTCCGCTTCGGTGAATGGCGGGGCCACTTTGTTTTTGACGATCTTGATCTTGGTGCGGTTGCCGGTGACTGTGCCATCGCTGTTCTTGATTGCTCCTATCCGGCGAATGTCCGCACGCACGCTGGCGTAGAACTTGAGCGCCTTCCCGCCAGGAGTTGTCTCCGGATTGCCGAACATCACTCCAATCTTCTCGCGGATCTGGTTGGTGAAAATGCAGACCGTGCGCGCCCTGGAAATGAAGGAGGTCAGCTTGCGAAGGGCATTGCTCATAAGTCGGGCTTGCGCGCCGACAACGGCGTCGCCAATTTCGCCGTCCAGCTCAGACTTTGTGACCAGAGCAGCCACGGAATCCACAACAATAACGTCAAGCGCATTGGAGCGGACGAGCGTTTCGCAGATACGAAGCGCCTCCTCGCCGGAACTCGGCTGAGAGACGAGGAGATCGTCGAGGTTGACACCGAGCTTTTTGGCGTAGCCGGGATCGAGAGCATGCTCGACGTCGATGAAACCCGCGAGACCGCCCCGCTTTTGGGCCTGGGCGATAACTGTCAGCGTCAGCGTCGTCTTTCCGGAGCTTTCCGGGCCAAATACTTCAACGACTCGCCCGCGTGGAAAACCCCCGACTCCGAGCGCACGATCGATCAGGATATTCCCCGTCGGGATCACCTCAACGGGGGAGATGGTGGCGTCACCCAGCCTGCGAATCGCCTCACTGCCATAATCTTTCTCGATCTGCTGAATTGCCAGATCGAGATTTTTCGAGCGCATGGCGGCGGCCTTTTCGTCAACAGTGGGGACTACATCTTCTGTCTTCGGCATAGTCTTGGAGGAATTAAGCGGGATTGCGCGGAATGACAAGCGCAGCACAAAAGGCAACGCCCGCCATCGGGCGGGCGTCCAATTTCAACGGTTCAAATTGCACCTCAGGGTCAGGCGATCGGGCTTAACGCGAGTATAGTTCAACCACCAGTTGTTCGTTCACGATAGGGTTGATATCGCTCCTTGTCGGAACTCGCACGACGGTGCCGGTGAGGTTCTCCTTGTCAGAAACCAGCCACTCGGGCGTTGAAATCGCAGAGGTCTGATCGACAGACTTCAGGGCCAGACGCTTGGAGCGGTCGCCGCGCTTTACAGCGATCTTGTCGCCGGCCTTCAGATTCATCGATGAGATGTTCGCCTTGCGCCCGTTTACGGTGACGTGACCATGGGAGACCATCTGCCTGGCGGCTCGCAGCGTCTTCGCAAAGCCGAGCTTCTGCACCACGTTGTCGAGCCGGGTTTCAAGAAGCTGGAGCAGGATCTCACCGGTTACCCCGCGCTTGCTTAATGCGAGCTGGAAGTAGCGGCGGAACTGGCGCTCCAGCACACCATACTGGTAGCGAAGCTTCTGCTTCTCGGCCAAGGCAAGGGCATAGTCGGAGAGCTTGCGGCGGGCTCCCTTGGGTCCGTGTTGACCCGGGGGATAATTCTTGTTTTCGAACGCCTTCGGCGAGCCGTGAACGAGCACGCCGTAGCGGCGGCTCACCTTGGTCTTGGGTCCTGTGTATCGAGCCATGAAAATTTCAGTCTTTTGGAGTTTGAGGATTTATGATGGATCGCCGGGATGAATCGATGGCATCGTCCCGGACGCATCAGACACGGCGCTGTTTCGGGGGACGGCATCCGTTATGCGGCACCGGCGTAACGTCGCGGATGACCGTGATTTCCAGGCCAACGGCCTGCATGGCGCGCACCGCCGACTCGCGGCCCGCCCCGGGCCCCTTGACGCGGACCTCGACCTCCCTGAGACCGTGGCTCATGGCCTGCTTGCAAGCGTCCTGGGCGACCATCTGAGCCGCGTAGGCCGTGCTTTTGCGGGAGCCTTTGAACCCGCATTTCCCGGCGCTCGACCAGCCGATGACGGCGCCTTTCTGGTCCGTGATGCTGACGATCGTGTTGTTAAAGCTTGCCTGAACGTGCGCGATTCCGTGGATGACGTTCTTGCTCCCCTTCGCCTTGACGATCTTCAGCGGCTCGATGCTGTCGTCGAGCGAAAGCGCGACAGTGCCTGGCGCGGCGTCCTTCTTGACGCCTTTTTTGGGCGGCGCGACCTTGGCGTCCTTTGGAGGACTCTCCGTCGCGGCCGCCGGCGCGCTCGCGGCTTCGCCTTCGGCATCCTTCTTTCTCGGAGCCGGCTTCGGTTTCTTGTCCGGGGAGGACTGCGCTTCGCCTTCGGAAGCCGCTGGTTTCTTTTCGATTTCGTCTGCCATAGCAATGGTTAAACTTTTCCGGCTTTCGCGTCTGGGTTGCGCTGCACGCCGACAGTCTTGCGCGGACCCTTACGGGTGCGGGCGTTGGTTGATGTGCGCTGGCCGCGAACAGGCAACCCGCGCCGGTGGCGGATTCCGCGGTAGCAATTGATGGCCTGAAGCCGTTTGAGATTGCTCTGCACTTCGCGCCGAAGGTCACCTTCGATCGCGATCTTCAGCGAATTGATCGCGTGGATGATGGCGTTCAATTGTTCAGGCGACAGTTCTTTGGCGCGCGTATTCGGGTCGATATTGGCGACCTCCAGCACGCGCTTCGTATTATTTGGACCGATTCCGTAAATGTAGGGCAGCGAGGCCTCGATCCGCTTGTCACCAGGAATTTCTACTCCGAGAAGACGGGGCATGATATTTGAGATTTTGAGGTTTGGATTCGGTGGGTCAGCCTTGCTTCTGTTTGTGACGCGGGTTTTTGCAGATTACACGCACGACGTTCTTGCGTCGCACGATCTTGCAGCTTTCGCACAGGCGTTTGACGGAGGCTCGGACTTTCATTTTACGGTTTGCGGTTTCGGCGTGTCGGTCTTGTGGCGGAAGGTGATACGTCCTTTGGTGAGGTCGTAGGGAGACATTTCCACCATCACTTTGTCACCGGGCAGGATGCGAATAAAATTGAGCCGCATCTTTCCGGAAATGTGTGCAAGGATCCTGTGCCCGTTCGCCAGCTCGACGCGGAACATGGTGTTAGGCAGCAGTTCGACGACCTTTCCCTCTACCTCAATAGCGTCTTTCTTGGCCATGTCAATATCTCAGGGGCGCCGTCGGTGACGAGCACAGTGTGTTCAAAATGTGCGGAAGGCAGGGCATCGGCGGTGACGACGGTCCATTTGTCTTCGAGCACGCGCACCTTGGCCTTGCCCATGTTAATCATGGGCTCGATTGCCAGGGTCATACCGGGCTTGAGAACCGGACCTGTGCCGGGTTTGCCGAAATTTGGAATCTGGGGCTCCTCATGGAGGTGACGTCCGACACCGTGGCCGACGAACTCGCGCACCACGGAGTAGCCGTTGAGGATCGCGTGTTCCTCCACGTAGGCGCTGACGTCACCGAGCCGACGACCGGCATGGACAAGCTGAACGGCGCCATCCAGAGTCTGCTCTGTGACGGTGAGAAGACGTTCCGTCTCGGGCTCGATAATCCCGACGGGGACACTCATCGCCGTGTCGCCGATCCAGCCATCCCGCACAATACCAACGTCCAGCTTCACGACATCGCCGTAGCGGATTTTTCGGGATCCGCCGATTCCATGAACGACTTCTTCGTTGATGGAGATACAGATGTGCCCGGGGAATTTTTTGTAGCCGAGGAAAGCGCTTTGGACGCCGGCTTCGTTCATGAACTGGGCGGCCGCACGATCGATGTCGCCGGTTGATACCCCGGGAGCAGTGAGATCCGCCAGGCGGTTGAGAATCTCGGCCGCCATTTCGCCCGCGCGGCGCATCTTGTCGATTTCCGGGCCGTGCTTGATCGGGATCATTCGCTTAGCTCTCCGCGAATATCGCCGTAAAGGCGATTGAAAACTGCGTCCCGTCCTGCGGTCACGTCGACCTCCCGGAGCAAGTCCTTGCCTTGATAGTGGTGGGCAACGGGGAGGGTGTGTTCGCGGTATTGTTCGAGGCGCCGGTCCAAGGCCTCTTCGGTATCGTCCGCGCGGCGCACGAGCTCGCCGCCGCACCTCGGGCATGGTGCGCCGGCGGTGACGTCGTGAAATTTCTCGTTGAAGACCGAGGCGCAGTTCAGGCACGTGAGCCGGCTGGTCATGCGTTCGCGAACCAAGGCGTCGGACAAATTGAGCAGGTAGACCACGTCGAGCGGCAAGCTCCGAGCTTCGAGATCCTGGTCGAACGACCTGGCTTGCCCCAAGGTTCTCGGGAAGCCGTCGAGAATGAAACGATGGCGGTCGTCCAGCCATTTCCACACCACGCGCAGAGCCAGTTCGTCGGGGAACAGTTCTCCCTGCGCAGTCCAACGTTCGGCTTCAATGCCGACATCTGCCCCGCGCGTCTTTTCATCGCGTAAAATGGCTCCTGTGGACGCGGCGGGAATCCCGAAGGTTGCGGAGAGGAGGGCCGCCTGGGTGCCCTTTCCCGAAGCTGGCGGGCCGAGCAGGACGATGCGGTTTATCATGTTCCTATCGTCTCGTGGCAAAGAAGATTGTCACTCCGGCAATCACCAGAATGCCGAGGCTCGCATAGATCAGCACGAGCGAGCTGTCGTTGAGAACCTGGCCGGAGCCAAGCCGCGGGCGTTGCTCGCGGGCGCCACGGATCCTGCCTTTTCGCAGGAAGCCATCGTAGTGGCGCTGCAGCAAGTGCGTCTCGACCTGTCGCATGGTGTCGAGCACCACTCCCACGATAATGAGCACGCCGGTGCCTCCAAAGAACTGCGCAGTCATGTACGGAACCTTGAGCGCCTGGGCAAGCAGCTGAGGCAACACGGCAATTACCGTGAGGAAGACCGCGCCGGCGAACGTGAGTCGCGACATCGTAAAATCCAGGAAATCCGCAGTCGGTTTGCCGGGACGGACTCCAGGAATGAAGCCACCGTATTTCTTGAGATCGTCAGCGATCTGGACCGGCTGAAACTGTGTGGCTACCCAGAAATAGCTGAAGAAAAAGATCATCGCCGCATAGAGCACGTAGTGCAACCATCCCACCGCGAGGAGATTTGCTATTTCCTGCGCCGTGCGGCTCTGCGGGAAGGCCATGTTGATGATCGTGGATGGGAAGAGCAGGATGGCCTGGGCAAAAATGATGGGCATCACCCCCGCGTAATTGATCTTCAGCGGCATATACTGGGTCTGGCCGCCGTAGACCTTGCGCCCGACGACTCGCTTCGCATATTGAATGCTGATCTTGCGCTGGGCCTGGGTCACGGCGATGACGGCCGCGATGACCAGGACCAGGAAGAGACAGAGCAAGACCAGCACGATGGGACTCACATTGGCCTGGGCGCCGGCGGCGGTTGGAACGAAGGTGCGCCAGGCCTGAATGAGACCCGCCGGGAGCTGAGCGAGGATCCCGACGGTGATGACGAGCGAGACTCCATTGCCGATGCCGCGTTCCGTGATCTGATCCCCCATCCACATCAGAAACATCGTCCCAGCCGTCATGGTAATGATGGTCATCAGCTGAAACGCAACGCCCGGCTCGGGAACCAGGTCCAATCCCAGCCGGTTGATGGTATCCATGATTCCGGGCAGGAACGGATTCGCTTGCGGATTTTCGAACGATCTTGCGAGCAGGTAGCCCTGAAAGATGCATAGCGCGATGGTCGCATAGCGCGTGTACTGCATGATCTTGCGGCGTCCGCCATCCTCGCGCGCCAGCTTGCCAAGCTGCGGGACGACCGCTGTGAGCAGCTGCATCATGATGGATGCGCTGATGTAAGGCATGATGCCCAACGAGAAGATTGCGCAGTGCGCCAAGGCTCCTCCGCTGAAGAGATTGAAAAGCGAGGCGATGCCGCCTGCCGATTGAGCGTCTGCGACATTGCGAAACCACTCGCGAAGGATCTCCGCGTTCACTCCCGGCGTGGTAATCGCGGATCCCGCCCGGATGATGACGATCATTGCCAGCGTGAAGAGAACGCGCTGGCGCAGTTCGGGAATCTTAAAGATGTTTGTGAAGGCGGAGATCATTCCAAGCGGGATGTACGAACTGAGAAAACAGGCTCAGCCCTATTTCCCTGCTCCGCCTTCGGACTTACGATGTATCAACGTAATAGTTCCGCCCGCCTTCTCGATCTTTTCCCGGGCGGAGGCGCTGATGCTGTCGACTTCGAGATGAAATGTCTTCTTCACGTCCCCCCGGCCCAGGACCTTGATCCCTTCCAGCGAGCCGCGCACCAGTCCGGCGCCTCGCAGCAGCTTTTCGTTAATGGCGGCGCCATCGTCGAAGCGCTTTTCAAGATCGTCGAGGTTGATGATGCCGTAGACGGTCTTGAAGGCCGCGTTATTGAAGCCGCGTTTTGGCAGGCGGCGGTGCAAAGGCATCTGACCGCCTTCGAATCCGGGCCTGAGACTTCCGCCGGAGCGCGCCTTCTGACCCTTGTGGCCCTTTCCGGAAGTCTTTCCGTGGCCGGAGCTTTCGCCGCAGCCGAGGCGCTTGCGGCGGTGCTTGGCGCCGGGGTTCGGTTTGAGGTCGTGCAGTCTCATAGCTCAGGCCGCGGCCGGCGACGGGCTCTTAGCCCTAATCGCCTTTCCGCGAATCTTAAATATTTCGTCCCTTGGTCGAAGCGTCGTGAGGGCGTCCAGAGTTGCTTTGACGACATTGGTCGGGTTGCTGGAACCAAGCGACTTGGCCAGGACGTCTCGGATCCCCGCGGCTTCAATGACGGCACGCACTCCGCCGCCCGCAATCACGCCGGTTCCCGGCGAGGCGGGTTTGAGCAGGACGCGGCCGCCCCCAAACTGGCCGAGGACCTCGTGCGGGATGGTGTTCTCGTGGACGGCGACGTTGACCATTCGCTTTTTGGCAGATTCGGTGGCCTTGCGGATCGCCTCGCTCACTTCGTTCGCCTTGCCGAAACCGATGCCAACGCGGCCGTTGTGATTACCGGAGACGATGAGAGCGCTAAAGCTGAAGCGGCGGCCGCCCTTGACGACCTTCGCGCATCGGTTGATGAACACAACCTTTTCGGTCGTCTCCTTTGGTTCCTTATCGGATTCCGGATTGGCGGATCTGTCGTGCGATCTTCTTTGAATGGGCATAGCGGTTTAAAATTCGAGGCCGCCTTCGCGAGCGGCATCAGCAAGGGCCTTTACTTTGCCGTGGTACTTGTAGCCGCCGCGATCGAAGACTACACGTTTAACCTCCTTGGACGCGCCGCGTTCGGCGATGAGCTTGCCGACCTTCGCCGCCGTGGCGACGTTACTAGCACTTTTCTTCTCGGAGCGGAGTTCGGGCTCCGTGGTGTGGACGGAAGCGAGCGTCTTGCCCGAGGTGTCGTCAATGACCTGCGCGGCGATGTGCCGCTGGGAGAAATGGACGGCGAGACGCGGCCGCTGGGAGGTTCCCGCCAGCTTCTTGCGAAGGCGTGCATGGCGGGACTGGCGTTTGTTTGCGGGTGCGGACATGGTTACTGGACGGTTTTGCCTTCCTTGCGGCGAACCTGTTCGCCGGCGTAGCGGATTCCCTTGCCTTTATAAGGCTCCGGCGGATGGAAGGCGCGAATATCTGCCGCGGTCTGGCCGACAAGATGCTTGTCAACGCCTTCGACCGTGATCTTGGTTCCCTCCACGACAGTGACTTTCACGCTCGCGGGGATCTGGAACAGGATTGGATGCGATTTGCCGAGGCTAAGATTGAGCTTTTGACCCTGCACTGCTGCCTTGAACCCGACTCCCTGGATCTCGAGCTCTTTTCTGAAGCCTACGTCGACGCCAGTCACCATGTTGGCGATAAGCGCACGGGAAAGGCCGTGAAGGGCCCTGATCTGCCGGCTTTCGCCGTCTCGTTCAAGGGAAACGCTGCCACCGTCCACGCGGGCGCGGACGGCCTTCGGAAGGGTCCACGAAAGCTTGCCTTTCGGCCCCTCGACGGTCACAGCGCCTTCTGCGCCAACGTTGACTTTCACCTTGGCGGGCACTTCGATGGGTTTTCTTCCGATGCGTGACATGTGGACTACCAGATATAGGCGAGGAGTTCTCCGCCGACGTTCTGCTTGCGTGCCTCGTGGCCGGTAAGAACTCCGCGTGACGTTGAGAGCACGGCAATACCCATGCCGCCCAGCACGCGAGGCACTTCGTTCGCTCCAACGTAGCGGCGCAGGCCGGGCTTACTGACCCGTTTGAGGCCGGCGATGGCACAGGTTTTGTTTACAAACTTATTCTTGATCTTGAGATGGGGATGACCTTTCTCCTCAGTTTCGAGTTCAAAGCCCGCAATGTAACCCTCCTTCTCCAGAATGCGGGCGATCTCGCTCTTGAGCTTGGAATAGGGCACGGTGAATTCCGGCTTGCGGGCGCGGGCTGCGTTGCGCAAGCGGGTGAGCATATCTGCGATAGGATCGGTCATTTCTGTTTACCAGTGGTCAGGCGGGAGCGCTCGCGGCCTCTTCCGGTTGCTCCTCGGCTTTGCGCGGGGGCCTTCGCGCCTTGTCTGCGAAGGGCATGCCCAGTTCGCTTAAAAGCGACTTGGCCTCCTCGTTCGTGCGGGCAGACGTTACGATGGTGATGTCGAAGCCGATATTGCGCTTGATCTTGTCGAGTTCAATCTCGGGGAAAATGGATTGGTCCGAGATGCCCAACGTATAGTTGCCCTTTCCATCGAAGGACTTTGTCGAAACTCCACGGAAGTCTCGGATGCGCGGAAGCGACATCTTGATGAGACGGTCGAGAAACTCATACATCGTACGCCCTCTCAGGGTGACTTTGGCGCCGATGGCCTGGCCTTTTCGGAGCTTGAAGTTTGCGATGCTCTTCTTGGCAAGCGTGCTGATGGCGCGCTGACCAGTGATCATCGCGATCTCCGACTTGGCGACCTCGAGGGCTTCCTTGCTGTCGGCTGCGGCGCCAATGGACGAGTTCACGACGACTTTGGTGACCTTGGGAACTTCGTGGATGTTCTTGTAGGCGTGCTTTTCCCGTAAGGCGGTCACGACTCGCGTCTTATACTCGATGAGAAGCTCTGGTTCTAATTGCGTAGCCATGGTCTCTAAGTGATTCTAGGAGGTCTTCTTTTTCTCCTTCTCTGATTTGGCGCTCTCCACGAGTTTAACATTCGAGATATGCAGTGGCCCCTCGCGCTCCACGATGGCGCCGTTCGGATTGTCCTGGGTCTTGCGCTGGTGCTTCTTGATCAGGCGGACGCCCTCGATGATGACCTGGGCCTTTTCCGGAATGACTTGAAGGATCCGGCCCGAGGAACCGCGGTGGTTTCCCGAGATAACCTGAACGGTATCGCCGCGTTTGACGTGGAATTTCGCGGTGCTCATAGCACTTCAGGCGCGAGGGAGATGATCTTCATGAAGTTCTTTTCGCGCAACTCGCGGGCGACCGGGCCGAATATGCGCGTGCCGCGCGGATTGAGATCTTTATCGATGATGACGATGGCATTATTGTCAAAGCGAAGGTATGAGCCGTCCTGGCGCTTGATTGGATGTTTGGTTCGCACCACCACGGCGCGCACAACCTCTCCCTTCTTTACCGTGCCTCCCGAAGAGGCCTCCTTGACATTCGCGGTGATGACATCACCGACCTGTGCACTCATGGAGGGCTTGCCAATGACACCGATCATCGTGGCCATGCGGGCGCCCGTGTTATCTGCGACGTCGAGACGAGAGCGGAGCTGGATCATAGGAATTGAGGTCTGAGAAGTTTCTGATGCGGAGGCTTCGCGCTAGTGCCCGAGCACCTCGACGAGCCGCCAGCGTTTGAGGCGGGAGAGCGGGCGGGCCTCCATGATCGAGACGCGATCGCCGATCTTGGCTTCGTTTTTCTCGTCATGGACGTAGAACTTTTTCACATGTTTGATGATTTTTCCGAACTTCTGATGCGGCACGCGGGTGACCGTGCGCACGACGATCGTCTTGTTCATCGTATGGGAAACGACCTCGCCGACGCGTGTCTTGCGCAGGTTCCGTCTGGTCTGCACGGCTTCCGACGCCGGACCGGGGGTCTGCGGGGCTGAGGGAGTGGGAGAGTCTGTGGCTGGTTCGCTCATTATCTATTTGGAATTTGCTCTGGAGTCGGAGGCGCCCTGGGCCGCCGCCTGGCGTTTTTGCGTGAGGACCATTTCCACGCGCGCGGCGTCCCGGCGCAGGGACCGGAGCATGTGGGGCCTCTCGAGCTGGCCGCCCTGCTGTTGAATGCGCAGGTTGAATATTTCCTGCCGGATCTCACGCTTGCGAGCATCGAGCTCTTTGAGCGTGAATTCTTTGATTTCAGCGATTTTCATGGCGCTTTATTTTGCCACCCGGTGGCGCGAAAGGAATCGTGTGCGCACCGGAAGCTTGTTGGCTGCGAGCCGCAAGGATTCGCGGGCGATGGATTCAGACACACCGTCGAGCTCAAAGAGCACATTGCCCGGACGGACAACGGCCACCCAGTGCTCAGGGTTGCCCTTGCCTTTACCCATGCGCGTCTCGGGCGGGCGGGCGGTCACCGACTTATCCGGAAAGATGCGGATCCAAAGCTTGCCTTTGCGTTTCATGTGGCGGGTCATCGCGACTCGGGCCGCTTCGATCTGGATGTTCGTAATCCAGGCACGGTCAAGAGTCTGCAGGCCGAACTCGCCGAAATCGATCGTGAGCGTGCGGGAAGCGTTTCCCGCGCGGCTGCCACGCTGGGTCTTGCGATACTTCACGCGTTTGGGCATCAGGGGCATAGCTGGTTCCTCCTATCAAGCGGCTGGAGTCTCGCCTCGAAGAGGACGATGACGTTCCCTGGACTGCTCTTGCTTTTTCTCCTCGCTTTCGGGACTGGACGGTTTTTTACAGATCCAGCACTTCACTCCGATCTTGCCTGCCACGGTGGATGCTTCGGTGAAGCCGTAATCGATCGGCTGGCGCATCGTGTGGAGCGGAATTTTTCCCTCCCGATACCACTCGGTGCGGGCGATTTCCGCGCCTCCAAGACGGCCCGAGCAACGGATCTTGATTCCCAGGGCGCCTTGTTCCATGGCGAGTTGCACCGCGCGTTTCATCGCGCGGCGGAACGAAATGCGACGCTCAAGCTGTGAGGCCACATTTTCTGCGACGAGTTGAGCCTCGATATCGGGCACCTTGATTTCGATGATATCGATCTTCACCTGCTTGCCTCCGGCCAGGCGGGAGATCTCCTCCGTCATTTTCTCGATCTCGGCACCTTTGCGCCCGATAACGACCCCGGGCCGCGCCGTGTGGATGGTCACCCGCAGACTGTTCCAAGCGCGCTCGATGACGATTCGTGAAATGGCAGCTTGCCTGAGCTTCTTGTGCAGAAATGTACGGATCTTGCCGTCAGCGAGCAAATAGTCCGCAAAATCCTTGCGTGATGCGTACCACTTCGACGACCAGTCGCCGCTGATCGGAAGGCGGAAGCCTATTGGATTGACTTTCTGTCCCATGATTACTCCTTGGATTCAGCCTCCGGCGTCGCGGGGGCAGACTGGGCCGGGGCAGACTTGGCATCAGGTTGCCGCGCCTTCCTGGCGGACTTGCCTGATGCGGCCTTTCCGGCGGCGGATTTCTTCGTTTTTTTGGCTCCACTCTTTTCGCGCCGTTTGATCTCAATCTCGTCGGTCAAAACGATTCGGATATGGCTGGTGCGCTTTCGAACGGGGCCGGCGCTGCCGCGTGCTTTCGGTTGGAAGCGCTTGAATGTGGGACCTTCCCCAACAACGGCCTCTTGAACGACCAGATTGGAGACGTTCAGATTGTTGTTGTTCTCGGCGTTGGCGACGGCGCTGGCGAGCGTCTTACGGACCATGCCGGCGGCTTTCTTCGGCACAAAGCGGAGCAGATCCAGGGCGTCCGAAGCCGGAAGCCCCTGAATTTCCCGAGTGACCTCGCGCGCTTTAAAGGCCGAGATCCGGGCAAATCGGTATGTCGATTTAACCTGCATTATGTCTGTCTTTGTTTGAATGTGTTGATCATCGCCGGGCGTCCACCTTGAGGCGGTCGCCGTTTTTTACCGGCATTTTTTCCGATTCGAGACTCTGAATGACTGCTCCGCTGATGCTCTCGCGAACGTCCACGACGCGCACCTCGCCGATGCGCTTGTCTTCGCGCCAGACCTGAAAAGGCATCCCAATGCGCACGCCTTGCTTCTCGCCAATATTGGCAACGATCAGCGCGAGATCTTCCTTCACGTCGACGACCATTCCGTCGCTGAGCGTGGCCTCCACCGAGCCGGTCTTTGCGGCCTTCGGGGCGCCAAGGATTTCGCTGGTTTTGCGGAGCTCCGTCTCGACGGCCATGCGTGCTTGAGGATCGGTGCCTTCGGAGCTTTTGATCATTACCTGCACCGCTTCGGCGAGACGGACAAGCTGGCCGATCGCACCCTCGTTTTGCGTTTTCAGGAGGCGAAGGTCTCGAACTGCGGCGAGCAGTTTTTGTTCGAGTTTGCTCGGGTCTTTTTCGACGCTGGGAATCCCGAGGGCTTCGATTTTCACCGTGAGATCGGCGGCCTGGCGTTTGAAGGCTTCGGCTTCACTGTTTGAAATGGCGAGGCTTTCGGTCAGTGATTTGATGGCGGAGCGCAGCAGGATGATTTGCTCCTGAAGGGCTTCCACTTCAGCCGGGCGGTCCTCTCCGGGATCGGGCACGGCGATGGTCACCCCCTGCGCGAGGGTCCAGTTATCAGAGTCTGTCAAAGATCGGACGCCCTGTGCTCCCAGTCTTGCGACGGGGAGAAGAGCGAAAAGCGCCGCCGCTGTCGCAGCGAGCCTCATTTGTTTATTTGGTCACTTTTGCGGTGTGAGAACCGTGTTTCTTGAAGATTCGAGTCGGCGAAAATTCTCCGAGTTTATGGCCCACCATATTCTCGGTGACGAAGACGGGGATGAAGGTCTTGCCGTTATGCACGTTGAAGGTGTGGCCGACAAAGTCGGGGGTGACCGTGCTGCGGCGCGACCATGTCTTGATCGGCTTTTTCACACCGGATTCGTTCATCCGGTCGATCTTGTCGAGCAGTTTCCACTCAACGAACGGGCCCTTTTTTAGCGAACGTGCCATAGCTTATTTTTGAACTTTGCTCTTTCGCCGCTCGACGATGAAGCGTTCGTACGGCTTGCGTTTGCGGCGGGTCTTGAAGCCCTTGGCGAGCTGGCCCCAGGGGCTCATGGGATGGTGTCGCCCGCCGCCGCCCTTGCTCTTTCCCTGGCCCCCGCCCATGGGGTGGTCGATGGGATTCATGACCATGCCTCGGACATGCGGGCGCCGACCAAGCCACCGCGTGCGCCCGGCTTTGCCGCTGGAAACGTTCATATGGTCAGTGTTTCCGACCTGGCCGATGGTGGCGTAGCATTTTTCGTTGATCTTGCGAATTTCACCTGAGGCGAGCTTGATCAGCGCGTAGCCGCCCTCCCGGTTGGCAAGGGTCGCTTGAGCGCCCGCGCTGCGGATCATCTGCGCGCCGCGTCCGGGGATAAGCTCGACATTGTGAATCGCGGTGCCGAGCGGGATCGCTTTGAGCGGCAGCGCATTGCCCACGGAGGGTTCCGCCGCTTCTCCGGCGCTCACCTTTGCTCCCACGGCGAGCCCAGCCGGAGCGAGGATGTAGGCCTTCTCGCCATCCTGGTACTGGACAAGCGCGATGCGGGCGGAGCGGTTCGGATCGTATTCGATGGCGAGGACTTGTGCGGGAACCCCTCGTTTCTGGCGTTTGAAATCGACGAGCCGATATTTCCTTTTGTGTCCTCCACCGCGGTGCCGCATGGTCAAGCGACCATGGTTGTTGCGCCCGCCGGTCCTGTTTCGCGTGGAGGTGAGCGATTTCTCCGGCTTGTCCTTGGTGATCTCGGAAAAGTCGGGGAGCACCTTGAAGCGGCTCGCGGGGGTCAG
>DASTFP010000060.1:0-6848 GCA_035719865.1 Terrimicrobiaceae bacterium
GTAGTCGAACTTATCGACCGCCTTCATCAGGCCGATATTGCCTTCCTGGATCAGGTCGAGGAACTGTAGGCCGCGGTTGGTGTATTTCTTGGCGATGGAAATCACGAGGCGCAGGTTCGCCTCCACCATCTCCTTCTTGGCCTGGCGGGCTTCGCGCTCGCCCTTCTGCACCATGTGCACGATCTTGCGGAACTCGCCGATCTCAAGCCCGGTCTCGCCGGCGAGCACCTGGATCTCGGCCTTGGCGTCGGGGCCGGCATAGGTCGCTTCGAGATCGATGATGTCCCGCAGGAACACCTTTCCCTCGTTGAGCTCATCACGCCAGATGATGATGGCCTGGAACGTGAGCGGGCTCTCGCACAGGCCCGCGATCATCGCCTCGCGGCCGGCCTCGATGCGCTTGGCGATGGCGATTTCGCCCTCGCGCGAAAGCAGCTCCACCGAGCCCATTTCGCGCAGATACATGCGCACGGGGTCGTCGGTACGCTCAGTCGGCTCCTTGGCCTCGGATTTGGCCGGGACCTTCTGCTGGACTTCGACCAGATCGCCGCCTTCGCTCTCGGGCTCCTCGTCGGCCTCCTCGCGCTGCTCCTCGCCTTCCTCGGTCGCTTCCTCGGTTTCGACGACGTTGACGCCCATCTCGCTGAACCTGGCGAGGATGTCCTCGATCTGCTCGGAATTGACCTCTTTCGACAGGGAGTTGATCTGGTCATGGGTGACATAGCCGCGCTTCTTGGCGGAGCGGACGAGGTTCTTGATGGCCACGTCCGAAAGGTCAAGCAGTGGGCTGTCCGGCGGGGTCTCGGGACCCTCCTTCTCCGGCACCTCTTTCTTCTGCGGCGCCACCTCGGTCTTGCTTGCCATGCGTCTCCACAGCCGGGCTGTGCCCGCAACCGATCGCGATCCTGCCGCGTAGCCGATAGCCTAAAGGGGCGGTTGCGCCTACTTAATACTTCATCTGCAGCAGACTCTTTGTGTTTCGGATGCAAATGCGTCAGTGAGTTTTCTCGGTGGCTATCGTGTGTGGGGACGAGCGCCTGACCTATGGCTGTGTCTGCGCAATACTTCAGGGACCATCCTGCGGCCGCGCAAGCCTGTGCGTGGTCACCCCCGATGGAGGGAAGCAATAAAGGGCGGTTCTTTGCGGTGTTTGCATCAGCCCCAATTACGTCGCCGGTCGAAGCCGCAAGGGCGGCAATCGTCGCGCAACATGATGGAGACGGGTCATGAGAGTGAAGATTTTCGATCTTAGCTGGAACGTTGATCTCAATAGGCTGGAAAACGAGATAAATGTC
Organism: Terrimicrobiaceae bacterium; assembly: GCA_035719865.1. Taxonomy (GTDB): domain Bacteria; phylum Verrucomicrobiota; class Verrucomicrobiia; order Chthoniobacterales; family Terrimicrobiaceae; genus DASTFP01. The sequence goes on from DASTFP010000060.1 coordinate 1,296, forward strand.
TTCCTAGCGATGCTTCCGGGCAATGCCGTGAAGCACGTACAGTCTGCCGCATCATCCACGCGAACGCGCGACACTGATCAGATGCAAACTGACTATCTCGTTACGGTTTGGTACGAAGGAGAACCGAAAAAATCCACGGCCAAGAAATCAGCGCGGCGGTGAAATTCAATTAGAGGGGGCGGCCCCTGCGGGACTCGGGTGAATGTATCTCAGAGTCCTGGCAGCCGACCGGTCGTATAAAGGTAGTAGATGATCGCAACGACTACCACCACTGCTACGATGATTATTATATTTCTGTTTGCGTCGGGGCCTTCGAAAATAGCCATAGCTCTCTCCCTTTCTGGAGTGCTCGTTATGACGCTCCGTTATTTTTCAGTCGGGCCGGCCGCATACTGATGATTGTCCTAAGCGAGGCGGTCAGAATAAAAAGCCTCGGTCGGAGACCTCTGTGCTTCGGCGCATATGGCGTCCAGCGTTTCACGGACGCGTGCGGGGTACAATAGTTGGCGCGCTTGGGGATACCCATACGCCTGCAATTCCCATTCGATAGCCTGGTAATTTTGATGCTCCCCGCAGTGGGCCAACCGATAGGCCAGGTTCCACATGCGCTCGTTACATTCTCGACTCATGTGCTGGTTTTCTATCGTTGCTAAGACTTTGCATGCCCCATAATGAACGACGCTACGCTGAAGAAGATCGCAGCCGTCAAAGTGACTGTCACTAAGGGGAGCCACGTCTGCAGATAGAGCAACATCTAACGATCCTCCTAGGATCGGCCCCACCATCACAATGGATGGATGCAAAATAGGTTCCGCTCACGTGCAAGTTAAATCGGCGGGTGCCAAATTCAGTGACGAGGCCGCCAACTAAGGCGGCCTTACTTAGGGGCCTGGCCGGCGTCTAATCGCGCCATTTGACGACAGTCGATATGTGCGGTTGGCGCGCTCAAGGCGTTTCACGGGCTGGCCGTTCAAAATCCACATGACGTATTGGGCAGCGGCGACCGCCGCGATGGCGAACGCGAGGGAAAAAACCATTTGTTTGAGGGCCGCGTCATCGAATTGGGCCGAATTTCAGCCGGCGACACGTGTCCGGCCATGGGTGGCCGCGATGGGTCACCAGCCTCGCTGATGCGAAGGCTTTACTGGTGGATTAAGCAAAAAGGGATCAGCCGCGGAAACTAATGGAATAGCCGACGCAAGGCGATGGCGGGCAGAGCTTGGCTGACAAGTTACCGCAAGGCCCTGGATCGAGACTCATTCCTCGGGCAAAGAGTTCGGACAGTCCCCATATTTACGGAAATGGAAGCGCACTTGCTCATCTTAGCCCAGTTACGCAACAACGCCGCTGACTGCATTCGATTGGCGGAGGCAGCTCGCTCTTCAGAGCATAAGTCCCTTTTCATCGAAATGGCCGAAAGATGGCTTACGCTCGCCGAGCGAGCCGAGAAGACGCGCGCGGAAGGTAGATAGCTCTGAAGGTCGCTTCAATTGCGGCCTCTCTAGCATTTGACGACAGACATCGCCCGAGACTTAAGCAAGGGCGTGCTACCGAAGCTGCACAGGCCATGTCGCAATATATAGCCGAACGCAATGCCGAACGCGCCAAAACGGCATACGCGGACTTCGGACCCGCTGGGCAACCCACGCGAAATGAAAGAGCCGGACAGCCTTGGCGGTTAGCACGTTTGCCCGTACCGACGCGGAGCAGCTGTCAGCTTGAATTGCCAACTTACAAGATATTAGTCTGCACCAATTGCTTCATCCCTCTCTTTGATCTCGGGCTTCTCGTGCAAAACCATGTTCAACAAGGAACTATGGACTTCTAGAGTTCCATTGTATTCGATAAAGCCCAACTTGCGGAACTTGTTCATGAAAAAGCTTACGCGCGATCGGGTCGTGCCGATCATCTCCGCCAGCATTTCCTGACTGAACTTTCCCGCGATCGGCTCCGGCCTGCCTTCCTTGCCGAAATTTGCAAGGAGAAGGAGAAGTCGGGCGAGGCGCTTTTCGCTCGAATTGAACAACTGATCGATTAAGTCCTCTTCAATGCGACTGTTCCGAGTCAACTACGCCGCCAAGGCGGCGGAGAGAGTACGCCTGAGCTTTGCGGAATTTCGGCTGCATGCATTGACCCACGCGGAGCTCGGCGGGTTTTCAATTGGCGGCTCCGAAGATCAGAAGCGGGGCGCGCGCGGGGGACCGCCTCTTCCCGGGGCCCCTGGGATCACTCGCGGCTTCATCGGCAACAGGCCCTCGCGCTGCAATTTCTTGCGCGCGAGCTTGCGGGCGCGGCGGATGGCTTCCGCCTTCTCTCGGACTCTCTTCTCGGAGGGTTTCTCGTAATGGCCGCGGAGCTTCATCTCGCGGAAGATGCCCTCGCGCTGCATCTTCTTCTTCAGCACCTTGAGGGCTTGGTCGACATTGTTGTCACGGACGAGAACCTGCACGCGGTGTCCCTTCGATCGAGGGTTGATGGGCCCGGCGGCGGGCGGATCGATGGCCAAGTCGCCCGGGCCACTGGCGCACGGATATGAAGGATGCGGGTGCCGGCGGCACTCGCGGCACGAACCAACGTCGATTTTTCGAAATCGTGCCTGCCGATGGCACCAGGGCTACCTATCGGAAGAAGCGAAGACTTCGGCACGTCGCCGTTTTTTGGGCAGCTCACGGACAAGTCGATACTTGCCTGTTTTAGGTGGGGGTGCCGGGGGTAAAGAACAATAGGAGTCGAGCAGTTATTAACGGCTTGAGCGCGACTTGACGCGGGTGCGGATGCGCTTCTCGACCTGAAGCTTGGAGATTTCACTCTCCATCAGGCCGAACACCTTCTCCAGCCGCTCGGTGACCACCGTGGTCTCCAGGATCGCGTGCCGGTCGGGAATCTTTGAGGGCCAGATGCGAGGCGATTGTGTCGGCGAGCTCGGCATAGTCCTCGATCTGTTGGGCGCCGCCGACTACCTCGGCCGGCACCTTCTTGTTGAGCTTCACGTAGCTCTCGAACTCGGTGGTGGCCAAGCGGGCTAAGTCCTCCGCTTCAACGCGCTCACCCATCGTGTCGCCGAGCGCGACCGCCTCGGCCTCGTAATACTCGCTGCAATCGGTGTACTTGACCACTTTCGCGCGCTGAGCGCCCTCGACCAGTACCTTGATGGTGCCGTCGGGGAGCTTGAGCAGATGCAGCACGTTCGCAAGCGTGCCGATCTCGTAAATGGCCTCGGTCACCGGCTCGTCGTCGGACGCGTTCTTCTGGGTGGCGAGCAGGATGAAGGTATCGGACCGCATCACCTCCTCGAGCGCGAGGATGGACTTCTTGCGTCCGACGAAGAGGGGCGCGATCATGTGCGGAAATACGACGATGTCGCGCAGCGGCAGCACCGGATAGGCCCGGGTTTCACCTGGCGCAAGCGGTGGACGTGGCTTTGCAGTGGTCATGGCCCCCCTTCAAGTAAGATGCCGTTCGCATTTCGTTGGAACGCTCGACGTAACCGTATTTATTTCGTAATGCTTCCCGGCCCTTGATATAGCGCGTTCGAGCCACAGCTAAAGGGGTGACCCGCGCTGGCTTTGTCCCCCGACTGTCCTCGCGCGGAACGTAGGAAGCCCCGGTCGAGTGGAAATCGCCGGGGCTTCGGTCGTCGTCCTCCGAAGAATGGCGGATCATGAACGACCGCTGTGACGGAACATAGGTTCACGATTGCCAACGACCCGGTCACAGCTAATCTGTAGATGTGAGCTATTTTGCTCAGACTCCGGACGGACAAAGGCGTAAGCCAATAATAATCGATACGCGATCGCAACGCGTTCGGTTTTTAATTCACGTTCTGAAATCGGAACCTCTTCGGGTGTCCGCGGCCTCGCTCCGAAACAGTTCGGGCGAAAGGAAATACCATGCAAGTACCTTCAATGCTGGAAGGAGAATCGCTGAAGCGTCTGCTGCAAGGCGCAGCCGCCGGTGCCGTCGCGACGATCTTTGTTGGCTTTTACTGGGGTGGCTGGTCGCTCGGCAGCACTGCTGATAAGACGGCAAAAGAGCGGTCAGAGCTCGCGGTCGTGGCGGCGCTGGCTCCCGTGTGTGCCGACAAATTCCGCGCACTGCCGGACGCCGCGGCGAAGCAAGTCGCGCTTTCGAAGGTCGACTCGTGGAAGCGTCGGGACGAAATCCCCAAGGAGTTCGTGACCCTGCCGGGCGAATCGTACCCGAATTCCGCCCTTGCGGACGCGTGTTACACGCTGTTGCTTGCGCCGAAGTCAGCCGCGCTCAAATAAGACAACCGCCACAGAGCGGAAAATTCTTGCATCGTTCTTTCGTCGGCTGCTGGCACGCGCAGCAAAGGCCACGCCGCCACCGCGCCACCGAGAAGGGTCATGAGCTCGCGCCGTGGCTCGATCCGACGCTGTGCGAACAAAAATCGAGGGAGAAAAACAATGCAAAAATCTTTGCAGTTTGCTCTCGTTGCTCTCGCAGCCGGATCGATGTTCATTTTTGCTTCGGCAGCGATGGCCCAAGACGCCCCGGTAGGACTCAGTCCGCTATTCGAGGTCCAACCGCAGGTTGCCCAAGAGTACGCACCATACTCACTACTACCCTCGATGATTTGGCGCGCGCCAGTTTTCCCGCACACATGGGACGTGCAAGCAGTCGTGCCGTTCACATTGGACGAGACGCGCGCCCCCGACCGTACCTCCAAGCCTAACTGAGCGCAGTCAATGGGCGAAGAGCGGCCCGTTCAGTGGCGTTCCCACAACGTGTCCCATTCGCCTAGATACTAGTAAAGGCGCCTGTCGCCACGACACCAACTTTAAGAGGGGCACCTCAGGAGGATCGCCAGATGTGGTTCTATGTCCAGATGTGGTTCCCATTGCTGACCGTCGCTTTGACTGCTGCGATCTGCTTCAGCGTAGTGTCATTCATCATGGGGCGGAGTGTAAAACCTCGTCAGCCATAATCTACACCCCATGGTATCATGACCGGAACGATATGTTGCGAGTTCATCCGCCGCACTTCCGAAGGAAGGAGCTCCAGCCTTTTCTCCTTTCCGATTCAGGCCAGCCCTATTCAATCAGGCCAACCTGACATGACGATAATTAAGTACGGTATTGACGAAGAAGACATAGTTCGGAGACTTCTTACTGCGCTCGTCAGTCAATGGGATGAATTACCTCCGGCCGTTCAGGACTTGCTTTTGCGAAAAGCATGTCTTGGATTTAAGCCGGCATCTGCCACAACTTCGCTTCGAGAGCAGATCAAAGTTTTCATCCAGAAGCACGGCGCCGCTACCAGGAAGAATGCGTAATGCTCCGAGGTCCCAAAGGCGAGCGCCGCCCCGCCGACGTGATCGGCAACGCCGTCCATGTCATGCGGATTGCCACGGGTGAAATTGAAGATGCGAAGGCGACGCTCAGAACGGAAAATCGCCAAAAGGGCGGCTTGAAGGGCGGCAAAGTCCCCCCTCGACGCTTGGATGAGGATCATGCAAACGCCCGTTGAGATCGATTTCCAGGGCATGAGCGGAACACCCGAGATCCACGCTTCGATTGAGAAGCACGTGGC
>DASTFP010000061.1:0-4050 GCA_035719865.1 Terrimicrobiaceae bacterium
CAATCGTGAAATATGCGGTGACAAACCTTTTTGCCGACGCGTTCCCTCGTCTTCTTGTCCCTAACCAGCTCAATGCCGATCATGAGACCGCGCCCGCGCGCTTCGCCCACGAACTCAAACCGTTCCTCAAAGGCCTTGAACTTGCTCAGCAGGGCTGCGCCAAGCCTGCGCGAATTCTCAACGAGCTTCTCCTTTAGAATGATCTCCAAGGATGCCAGTCCCGCCGCAGCGGCAAGGGGGTTGCCTCCGTAACTGGACGAACTTCCGGAGGGCAAGGCATATGGAAGCGCGCTGCAGTTCTCCTCCGTCGAAATCACGGCGCTCAAAGGAAAGCCCCCGCCAATGCCTTTGCCCACCGTCAGAACATCAGGGGAGAGATGGTCATGCTCGAAGCCCCACATCGCGCCGGCACGCCCGAAACCGGTTTGCATCTCATCCGAGATTAGCAGAGCGTCGAACTCCCGGGCGATGGATTGAACAGCCGGAAGGAACTCCGGTGGCGGCACAATGTTTCCGGCCGTGCCTTGAATGGGCTCCACGATGATCGCGGCCACCTGCTGCTGGGTCTGAACCTTGACCACCTGGCGCAAGTGCTCGGCGCACGCCAGACCGCATGAGGGATAACTCAGCTTGAGCGGACACCTGTAGCAATACGCGAAAGGGGAAAGGTAAAGCCCGGGCATGAAAGGACCCAGGTCTTTCTTGAATTCGTCTCCCAGCAACCCGAGCACTCCGCCCGTCTTGCCATGAAATCCGCCCCAGAACGCGACAAACTCGAATCTCTTGGTCACCGACTTGGCCAGGCGGAAGGCCGCCTCCACGGCCTCTGCACCACCTGAAAACAGCTGAATGCGGCTCAGTGGCTTGGGCAACAGCGAAGCCAGCAAGCGCAGAAACTTCATCCGGATTTCCGTGGCGAAACTCGAGTAAGTGAGACGCCCCAACTGCTTCTTGAGTGCGCTCACGTAGTGAGGGTGACAATGGCCCACGCTGCCGACTCCGATCCCCGACACAAAGTCGATATACCGATTCCCATCCTCATCGGTGACGATCTCGTTGCGACCCTTCGCCAGCGCAAGGCGCGAGTAGAGAGCGATGCCCTGGAACCCGGGTGAAATGAACTGCTGCTCTTCGTCGAAAATTTCTCGAGACTTCGTAGACTCTTCCTTGCCGGGATGCGGGGATGAACTCTTCGCCGGGACTACTTCGCCCCCTTTCATGAGGCGGCAATTGGATCCGGGATCCTGGAAAGGATATGCCGAGCGATCGCCACTGAAGCTTCGTTGCGGAAAAGCGCGAAGCTCGGCCAGGCATTGATGTCGATGAGGTAGATCGATCCGCCGGACGTCACGACAGCATCGCCGCCGAAGACCTCGAGGTCCAACGTCCTGGCCGCCTCGAAAAACTCGACCTTCAGCGCCTCTTCGGAAAAACGGTGGCGCTTCAATTCCTGCTCCTTGTGATAGAACCACCGGAACCACGTCTCTCCCGACTGGCCGACACCGTAGAGTTTTACCAAGTCGCCTTCGATGTGCTCCTGAAGCACCGCCTGTGCCACCCCCCGAGATTTGAACGCCCCGAGGCGTGCCCGCACTTCGTCGGACGATCGGGCCAAAGAAACATCACCTTGCTGAGTGTTATGGACGTCACCGCGTTTGATCCAAAGTGGACCACCGCCCGAACGCCGAAAGAGACTTCTCAACTGCGTTTCCTCAAATCGTGTCGCAGTCGAAATCAGTTCGCTGGCCGGAAAACACACCGTGCCGGCAGACAAGAGCGGAATCATTCGATAGCGGTAGGTGTTTCGAATGGCCTCAACCGAATTGATCAAGATGGCGCCTTGCCTTTCCCATTCGGCCAATGGCTCAAGCACCCGCTCCTGCTCACACATCAGGAACGCGACGTCGGGAGACGGCCCGCTCCACCATTCGGTCGAACGAGCGATCTGTTCGGGCCTGAAAAATTCAACCTCCAGACCCTCTCGGCGCAGCGCTTCTCCGGTAAGCCGCAGGATCTCGTAATCGTCGAAAACCCGCTCGGGAGAATGTAGGGTCTCGCGAAAGACTCCCAGGAGCGAGCGCCGGATCAAATCGACCTCCTGAGTTGCAACATGAAACGCTCGGCCATCCGAACGTCCTCTGCCGTATCGACGTCGATCACGTCTGCAAGCCGCACCGCGGTCGCGGAAAATCCCTCCTCGAGCAGCCGCTTGAGAAAGATGCGCAAGGACGAGATATCGTACGCCAACTCCCTTTCGAAAATTTCGGCGGCCACATTGTAAAAGCCGGCGGTCGCATACTCCTCACCGGGCCCTCCGAGCTCTGCTATCTTCAGGCTGCCCAGCTCGGTTCGGACCCAAAGCGGCTTCTCGTCATGGATAAATGAAGTAACGCCCAGGACCATCTCGCGCGGTGAGCCGGCCTTCGAAGAAATCATCTTGCGCCAATCGGCTGGAGCGCAGATCGAATCCACCGCACAGATGAGGTGCCTTCCCGCTCCCAACGCGCGGCCGACGCGCCAGAAGCTCTCGAATGAAGAATGGGTGGACTTTAGCAGAATTTCGAGATCGAGCGCGGCAAAGTGCTTCCGCACCCAGGCTGCACAATCTTGCTCCGCTTCATTGAAGATGATCACCACGCGGCGAATTCCTGCGCCGATGAGCTGCCGAAGCGTGTGACCGATCAACGGAAATCCACAGATGGGAACCATTGGTTTATGGACCTCGATTCCATCCAGCCTGAGCCGGCTCCCCTTCCCTGCGGCAATGATTCCCGCAGACTCGATCATAGAACGATTTCCCCGAGTTCCTCGAGCGATCGAATTACCGGGTCGCCTTCGCAACACGGCTCGCGATCCGGGTTGAGCCCATTTAACCAGATATGCGGCATCGCCAGTGCCCGAGCTCCACGCATATCGCGAATCGGGTTGTCACCCACAAAGACGGCCTGCCCGGGCTCGCAGCCCAACGGCTCGAGCGCGGCGAGGAAAATTCCCGCATGCGGCTTCGTTGTCCCAACCCGGGCGGAGTCGATCACCACCGTGAAGAACCCGGCGTACTCAATCTCCGCGCAGAGAAATTCAAGGTTCCCATAAAAATTCGACACGATCCCCAGACGATAACGTTCCGAAAGCTGCCGAAGGAGCGGCCTGTTCCTGTTTAGACACCGCAGGGATTCCGAATAAAACCGGTCCGCGATACGATGGGCCAGCCGCGCATCGTGGCAGTCACCGTTGCGCAGCACCCGATTCACCTGTTCGAGAAGCGTCGCCTTGTAACCAACGGCGTCCAGTTTCTGTGCCGTCAATGAATCGTCCGAGGCATGAAAGAACCTTTCAAAGCTGGGTAGATCCCAGTCGATTCCCGCGTCGCGATAAAGGGGATAAAATCGCTCCTTCCAAGGAATACCGTCGGAATCCAGGGTGCCACCGAAATCAAAGAGAATCGCCTTCAACATCGTGCGATTCATGATCCGGCAGTTGGTGATTTCATTTAAGTCGTTGCGCAAAAAGTCCCTGCCACCCGATTTCTGACCCGTGAAAGTAGACCATCGTAGAAAGTGAGGCCACGATTTTTTCGCGGCCAGCCACTACGAACCCCGGTTGGCATTTACCGGAAACGGACAACCAGGAAAAGGGCTCGCCGAAGCGGACGTCGCGCTTTGACCCTGGGAGACTGTTGAAATACCCGCGTAACCACGCTCACGCCCTCCGGGTTGGCATGCGGGGTATTTCAACAGTCTTCTATGGCTTTTGGAGCAGGACCACACGGTTTGTGTTCGTTCCCTTGCTCATGTTGCTCACACCCCAGCAATTGGAGGTCTTGGTGAAGGTCTGTTCGTTCACGAGGACCAACACCGCTTTCAGCCCGGCGCTTTCCGCCGCCGGAATAACGAAATTCTCAAGTTGCAGCCTCCCTTGGCGCACCTCCCCCACTTCGAAGGCGACGAAACCATTTTTCTTCAGAATACGGTGCAACGCGCGGAAAACGGCCGCGATTCGCAGCGACCAGTCATCCACTCGTTTGAACATCCAGAGCTTGATCGATTTTGA
>DASTFP010000062.1:0-6759 GCA_035719865.1 Terrimicrobiaceae bacterium
TTCCGGGCCAGTGACACCCTCGGAGAGGAGCCTGCTTTGCGTCGCCGCGACAAGAGTCTCGTTCTCGCAATGAGCTGTGGTTACCACGCCAAGTTCCCTCGCGAGCCTGAGAGCCTGAAATAGCTCCGCATCGTCGATCCCAAGCGCTCCCTTGTATGCGAGGAAGATCTTGAACGACTGGACGCCCGCGGACACGATTTCGCTAAGCTGCGCGCCGGAGCGGCTGTCGAATTTGGTGACGCCCATGTGGAACGAATAATCACACGCCGCCCTCCCGGCAGCTTGGGCCTTCCACGTCTCGTATCCTTCGGTGGGCTCCATGGCGCGTGATGGACAGCACATGTCGAAAATCGTCGTGGTTCCGCCGACCAGCGCTGCCTTGGTTCCGGTTTCATAGTCATCCTTCGAGTAGGTGCCCATGAACGGGAGGTAAATGTGCGTGTGTGGGTCGATGAATCCTGGGAAGACATATTTCCCGGCGGCATCCACCACGACCGTCCCGGGGGCCGGATCAATATCGCGGTCGATACGCGTAATCGTTTCGCGTTCGCACCAGATGTCGGCGACATAGCGCGAGTCGCCAGTTACGATTTCGCCGTTCTTGATCAAGAGTCCCATGGCACTTTCCTTTACCGAAGATGGCGCGAGGGCGCGAGAAACAAAGGTCTCTCTTCCGACCTGCCCTCGCAAGATGCACATCTCTCAAATCGCGATGTATTTGAGTCGCGGAACCCGCGTGAAAGCGCGCTCCCTTCCGGCAAGCTCCGCTGTGTAAGCCAGCGCCGTAGCAGCAATCCACGCATCGTTCTCTCCCAGCCTCCGAGATAAATGTGCCTGCATCGCAGCGGTCTTATACGCAATGAACCGGGATAGGGGGATCACGCGAAAATGGGATAAGAAAGCCTCTACGTCGCGCATATCTTCGAATCCTTCGGCAAACTCCCCCAGCGTGATGATGCTGATCGCAACGGGCTCGCGGAACCGCACACGTAGCAGGCCTCGAGCGGGTCCTAGCCTGTCGGCAACGAGCTCCGCCTCGTATTCGATCACGAAACTCGTATCAAGCAAGAGCACCGGGAGGGCTAAAAGCTCGCTCGGTTAACGCTTCCTTCCAGCTCCCTTGCCGATGAAAGGCTTCATGGCCTCTTCGAGTTCGCCTGCCGTCAGGGCAGGCCGCTCCGAAGTCAGGCGACGAACCACCTGCGAAAACGATTCCCGTTCCGAGCGCTTTTCCCGCTTTAGCAGCTCGTAAGCGTCAATCTCGATGGATATCGTTTTGGTAGCCATACGCAGACCATGCATGGCCTGTGCCCTTTCGTCAATCCGGCAACAACCGGGCTTTCGGACCTAGCGCGGCGGCTGACCGCCTAGGATTGATTGCTCAAAATGGATTCGATCTCCGCGAGTTCCTGGTCGGAAAACTCCAGCCCGCCGAGAGTTTTGAGGTTTTCGTCGAGCTGGAGGACTGAGCTGGCGCCTAGCAAAGCGGAAGTCACCGTCGGGAGTCGCAACACCCATGCGATGGCCATTTGCGCCAGCGACTGGCCGCGTTTTTCGGCGATCTTGCTTAGCGCCTGGGTTCTCGGGAGATTGGCGCGGACTTGATCCGACTTCAGAAAGCCGTCCCTGGCGGCGCGCGAGTCGGCGGGGATTTCTCTGAGGTAGCGGCTTGTGAGTTGCCCTTGGGCAAGCGGTGAAAAGACGATGCACCCGATCCCTTCCTCAGCGAGGACGGCGGTGAGTCCGTTTTCAACCCAGCGATTTAGCATGCTATATGACGGCTGGTGAATCAGACATGGGGTGCCCAAGCTGCGAAGCACTGCGGCCGCCGCGCGAGTGTCTTCTGCCTGGTAGTTCGAAATGCCGGCGTAGAGGGCCTTCCCCGAACGCACGGCATGGTCCAGCGCCCCCATCGTTTCTTCCAACGGCGTGTTGGGATCGCGGCGGTGGGAATAGAAGATGTCCACGTAGTCAAGACCCAAGCGGCTCAAGCTCTGGTCGAGACTCGCGAGGAGATTCTTGCGGGAGCCCCATTCGCCGTATGGTCCCGGCCACATGAGGTAGCCCGCTTTGGTTGAAACGATGATCTCATCGCGATAGTTCGCGAGGTCTTCGCGGAGCATTCGCCCGAAGTTTCTTTCGGCTGAACCGGGTGGCGGCCCATAGTTGTTGGCCAGATCAAAGTGGGTGATTCCGAGGTCAAAGGCGCGCAGGACGACATCGCGACTCACCGAGTAGCGATCGACATCGCCAAAGTTATGCCAAAGACCAAGGGAAATGCGCGGCAGCATCAACCCGCTGCGACCGCAGCGCGCGTATTTCATCGCGTCGTAGCGTCGGGGGGAAGCTGTGTGGTTCATGAGGTCTGATTAAGACGCAGATGGAAGACGCATGCTGCCTGAAAAGAGATCAAAGGATGAAGCTACGCGCTCAAAGCAGCGGATTGCTCAACGAACCGGTCGCCGCTCCAATCGCCGTCCGCCTTGATGAGTCGGCCCTTCTCGGAAACCCGCTGCGCGGCCTTGCGCTCTTTCTGAACACGCACGAGCTCCGCATGCGTGGTAAAGTATTCGAGGCTATGGCCTCGAAAGTCGTCGAGGTTTTCGAAGTTGTGTTTGTCCATGAAGGCGAGCAGTCCCTCGCAGAGTGGCCTGATCAATTCGTAGCCGAATTTCATTACCCCCGTGCAGACCTGAACGGAATTGGCGCCAACCAGAATGAACTGAGCGGCGTCCTCGCCAGTCTCGACGCCGCCGATGCCCGAAAGCGAGCGACCCGGGAATTCCTTCCTGATCATTGTTGCCAACTCCATGCACATGCGAAGAGCGATCGGCCTGATGGCCTTGGAGGAGTATCCCCCGGGAGTCGTGAAGCCTTCCACGGTGGGTTCTGGCCGGAGAGTCTCGAGGTTGATTCCGATCACACAGCGGATCGTATTGATGGCGCTGACCCCCTGGCAGCCTGCCTTTAGCGCGGCGCGGGCGGGGTCTTCGATCCGAGTGATATTCGGAGTCATCTTCGCCCAGACGGGTTTCCTGGTGGCACTCGTCACCCAATGGCACACTTCCAGGAGAATTTCCGGGTCCTCGCCCATGGCGGAGCCCATCTTGCGTTCGGGAAGCCCGTGCGGGCACGAAAAGTTGAGCTCAAAACCGTCAACTCCCGCTTCCTCGCAGCGTTCGACGATCTCGAACCATGCGTCCCGGTTGTATTCCTCCATGACCGACGCGATCAAGACACCGCTGGGATTCTGGTCCTTGCATCGCTTAAACTCTTCCAGCCAGATTCTAATTGGGCGGTCGCTGATGAGTTCGATGTTCTCCCATCCCACGATTTCGCGCTGGTCAGCGGCGTAAAGTTTTCCATACCGCGGGGTCACGTTGATGACCTTCGAAGCGTCAAGGCTGACGGTCTTTGCGATGACCGCTCCCCAACCCTCGCGGAAAGCGCGTTGAATGACGTTAAGGTTGGTGCCGGGCGGGCCTGAAGCAATAACGAACGGATTCGGAAGTCTTAGTCCGTCGACCGTAGTGGAAAGCGTGGGCATGGAGATACGGAGGTTCCTGAGTTTGTGTTCAAAACTACTAGCACGTCCATCGGTAAATCCCCACATTTTCCGATTTGCCTTCGCAGATGAGCAGACTGCCTTGTACAGGCCAGGCGGTTGACACAACCACCTCTACACCGGGCCAATCCTCGCCAGTTGAGGCGAGGCTTTGCTATCCTGTGGTGCGCAAGCCGCTCGCGATCGCGTTGATGGAAAGCAGCACTTTAGGAAGAAGCGCCTTGGTTTCGGTTGAGCCTGCGGCCTGCGCAGCCCGGAATTGGGAGAGAAGCCGAATCTGCTGTTGATGCAGAACGCGCAAGGCATGGGCGCGCAGACCGAGCGTTTTAAGCATTCGCGGCCGGCGCGCCTGCAAGCTGCCGCCAAACACCTCGGCCATCATGGCGTGGGTCTTGTCGAACTCCGTGAGAATCATCTGAAGAATCGATTCGCGCGCGCTGACCTCCTGCACGAGGGCGGCATATTGTTCCATGATCTCCTTGTCGGCGCTCGCAATGTTCGTCTCGACATTCGTCAGCACGTAATAGAGGAACGGTGAAGCTTTCAATCGGGCGCGCAGTTCTCCCAAGGCGCCGGGTTTCCATGCGGCGAGAGCTTCCAGCGCGCTTCCGACACCATACCATCCCGGCAGGTAATAGCGGCTTTGATTCCAGCTAAAGACCCAGGGAATTGCGCGCAAGTCAGCCAGTGTTCGCTTGCCCGTTCTGCGCGACGGCCTGGAGCCGATGCTGCTGATCTCCAGGGCGTCAATCGGAGTCGCTTGCGAGTAGAAGCTCATGAAGCCCTCCGCCTTGATGAGCCGGGAATAGGCCTCCTGGCTGGAGGCGGCAAGAACCTCACACATCTCGTCGATCCCGTCATGCCCGGCTGCTTCGCGCGTCTGCATCACGGTAAAGCCGGTTACGCCGGCAAGGAAAAGCTCAAGGTTGTAAGCGGCCGTGATCAGGTTGGCGAATTTTTGGGCGATGGTCTCTCCCTGCTCCGTGAGGCGAATATCGCCCTGGATCGAGCCATGCGGGAGCGCACCCAGGAAGCGGTGAGTCGGCCCGGCGCCGCGGCTGATCGTTCCCCCGCGCCCGTGAAAGAATCGGATCTTGGTTCCATGGGATGCTCCCGCCGAAGCGATGGCACCCTGCGCCTTCTGCAGCGCCCACTGGCTCGCGAGAATGCCGCAATCCTTGTTACTGTCGCTGTAGCCGATCATGACCTGTTGGACGGGACGGCTCTGCGGCAGGGAGAGTGCTCTCGCTCGATCGGTCTGATGATACACAAGACTTCGCTTCGTGACCGGGTGGGAAAGAAACGCCTCGATGAGTTCCGCGCTTCGCTCGAGGTCGTCTAGTGTCTCGAAGAGCGGTACGACGGGAAGCACGCATAGCAACCCTTCCGGCGTCCAGCGCATGAGCCCTGCTTCGCGTGCCAGCACGTAAACGACCAGGAGGTCTGAGAGTTGCCGCGTCATGCTCACGATAAGCGCCCCAATCCCGTCGCGTCCGTAATTGCGGAGATACCGGCGCAGGACGGCATAGCAGGAGAGGACGGCGTCCGCTTGCTCGCCGATGCTGGAACCGTGGTACAGAAAGGGACGTGGCGATTCGAGTTCGCGGTTTAAGAATTCAAGGCGGCGGGGTTCGTCCCACTCGCCGAAGTCCGGCGCCGGCTGCCCGATGGCGGCCAGGATCTGGATCAGGGCCTGGTCGTGGAATTTGCTGTTTTGCCGAATGTCGACAGCGGCAAGGTGAAAGCCGAAAGTATCCAGCGCGCGCCGAACGGGCCAAACAGCGCTGCCCGCCAGACGCTTGGCGCCGACTTCCAAGAGCGTTTGATCAAGGAGGGCCAGATCTTCATCCAGTTCGTGGGGGCGGCGGTAGTGGTGCGCATCGCCTTCGAGAGCTGCCGGTTCGTCACCCACGCCCAAACTGAGAGGGAGTTTCGCCTGGAGCAGCATGACATACTGACGCCACGGCTCGTCGGAATGCTGGCGAACGATGGGTTCGGAGTTTGGGTTTTCTGCTCGCAGTCGCGCGATCCTCTCCTCGAGAATCTTGGGCGGTTTTTGAAAATTGCTGGAGAGCGGGAGTCTTTCGGCGAGCCGCTCGAGATGGCGGTGGATCACGATCATGGCGTTCAGGCGCATTTCCTGAAGCGTTTCCTCCGTGACCTTTGCCGTGACGAAGGGATGTCCGTCCCGGTCGCCGCCGACCCAGCTCCCGAAGCGCACTCTTGGCCAGACGTGAGGGTCGTCGAGAAGCGCAGGGTCGAAGCCGGCTGCTTTCCAGGCGCGGAGAAGACGTTCGTCCAATTGCTCGACCGCAAGGGGGAAGACTTCGCGGATGTAAAAGATCACGCCGCGCCGCTCGGTGGCCACTTCGGGTTTTTCGAGAAGGATTTCGCCGCTGCGCCACAGTCGCTCGAGAACGATTTTGATTTCGTCCCGGATCGCCTCGCGCCGCGAGGGAGTCAACCTCTCGTTTTCAAGAGTTGCCAGGAGGAGGAAAATGGCGCGATGCTGTTCCAACACCGCTGCGCGTTTGGCCTCGGTAGGGTGCGCAGTGAGCACGGATTCAACGCGCACTTCGGGCAGACTTTTCAGAATTTCCTGGGCTGTGAAGCCCGCTGCCTTGAGTTCCGCCAATTGTTCGTCCCAGAGGCCCGGTTCCATGGAGGAGCCGTTTTCGATTTCGCGCAAATGGCGCGTCCGTGTCGAGGCATTCTCCTCGACCATATTCAAAAGCTGGAAGGCGATCGAGTAGGCCTGCTCGATTCGCGGAGGCGGCTTATTGATGTCATGGGCCTCCCCGCCTTCCTGCCAGGGGAGGAACTGCGCCGCCTTGGTCTCGTCCAGCTCGGAAAGAACCTCTTTGAGACACTTCATGAGGAAATTCAGGTCTGCGTCGATCTTTGCAAACCCCGAAGAAATGTAGTCAGCCGTTGTCTTCACCCTGCGGGGATCATTCGGAAAAGTGGGCGAAAAGCAACAGCAGAACGCCTAAACTGGGCACTGGTTGAAGATCTCAGAGCTTGTTTCATATCAGTTGGGCGTCCACCGGGGACCTTTTCTGCGTGACAACTGAACAGGGGATGTCCTTTTGATGAAGGGATGAGTGAAGGTATTCTCTCCGGCATGACAGGCGTCGTCTTTGGCGTCGCAAACAAGCGTAGCATAGCTTGGGCCATCGCGAAGGCCTGGCACA
>DASTFP010000063.1:0-16051 GCA_035719865.1 Terrimicrobiaceae bacterium
TGCAAGGATGAGCAAGATGGGCATCACGCTGGAGATCGAGCTGGGTGTCACCGGCGGCGAAGAGGACGGCGTGGATAATACAGGGGTTGACGAATCGCGGCTTTACACCCAGCCGGGGGAGGTGGCCAAGGCTTATTCGACCCTCAGCCCGATCAGCCCGAATTTCACCGTCGCGGCAGCTTTCGGTAATGTCCACGGGGTCTACAAACCTGGCAACGTCAGGCTCAAGCCCACCATCCTCAGAGATTCCCAGGAGTACATCGAGAAGAAACTCGGCACGGGTCCGAAACCTGTGAATTTCGTCTTTCACGGGGGCTCGGGTTCCTCGCGCGAGGAAATCCGGGAGGCGATCAGTTACGGAGCCATCAAGATGAACCTGGACACCGACCTGCAATGGGCCTTCTGGGATGGCATTCGCGGCTACGAGGCCAAGAATCACGATTACTTGCAGGGGCAGATTGGCAATCCCGAGGGACCGGATTCACCCAACAAGAAATACTACGATCCCCGCATCTGGCTGGGCGCCGGCGAGGCGGCGTTCACCAAACGCCTCGTAGGTTCCTTCGAAGACCTCAACTGCATCAACCGCAACTCGTAATCGGTGGGCGGCTCGCCGTGGCCCGCATCGCTGCCATGCCGGGGCCTTCGGCAGTGGCGTTGATTTCGTCGGCTTGCCTTGTCGAGAGACTCGACAATACGGCGTGACTTGCCTAGACGGGGAATCGCACCTCGCATTTTGCCATGATAGACAACATCGTCTCCCTGCTCGGCGACAAGGCCGACTACCTCCTCAAGCACAACTGCCAAACTGTTTCAACGAGTCTGTTGCACCTGCCTGGTCCGGACTGGGTGGACCGGATCTTCGCTCCCACAAACCGCAACCAGCGCGTCTTGAACAACCTGAATTGGATGTATCACTCCGGCCGTCTGGCAGGCACTGGCTATCTCTCCATCCTTCCCGTGGATCAGGGCATCGAGCATTCCGCGGGAGCGAGCTTCGCCAAGAATCCGGCCTATTTCGATCCTGAGAATATCGTCAAGTTGGCCATCGAAGGAGGGTGCAATGCCGTGGCATCCACATTTGGTGTTCTTGGCGCCGTGTCGCGGAAGTATGCGCACAAGATTCCCTTTCTCGTGAAAATGAACCACAACGAGCTGCTTACCTACCCGAACCAGTACAAGGAGATCCTTTTCGGCACGGTCAAGCAGGCCTACAACATGGGCGCGGCGGCCGTGGGGGCCACCATTTACTTCGGATCGGAGGACGCCTCGCGCGAAATCATCGAGATTTCCGAGGCCTTTGGCGAGGCACACGAGCTTGGAATGGCAACCGTGCTATGGTGCTACCTGCGCAACAACGCATTCAAAAAGGACAAGGACTACCACCTTTCGGCGGATCTTACCGGGCAGGCCAATCACCTGGGCTGCACGATAGAGGCGGACATCATCAAGCAAAAATTGCCGGAGAATAACGGCGGCTTCAAGGCTCTCAACACCGGCGGGTCCAGCTACGGCAAGCTCGATGAACGCATCTACACCGAGCTCACGAGCGACCACCCGATCGATCTGTGCCGGTATCAGGTGGCCAATTGCTACATGGGTCGCGCGGGTCTTATCAATTCCGGCGGCGCAAGCGGTTCGCAAGATTTCGCCGACGCCGCGTTCACCGCGGTCGTCAACAAACGCGCCGGGGGAATGGGGCTCATTTCCGGACGCAAGGCGTTCCAGCGACCGATGGAGGACGGGGTGAAGCTGCTGAACACGATTCAGGACGTGTATCTCTGCAAAGAGATTGTGGTCGCCTGAGGGTTTCGGGTTTTCTGGTGTGCCGTTATTCGAGGCGGCTGCCACCACGCCTTTGCAGGGATACCTCAAGGCGGTCGATCGCGCGGTCATGCGATACATGATTGCAAGCGGGAAGATTTGCACTTAAGTGGCAAGGCATGTCTCTCGAACGCTCTTTGCTTTCGGCGCAGGGATACATCGAGCTCGAGATGGCCGATGAGGCCTTGCGCGAGATCGATTCGATTTTACCGAAAGACCAGCTTCGCGAGGAAGTGCTGCAGATGCGGCTCTTCGTGGTGATGCATGCAAAGCGCTGGGAAGAGGCCCTTTCGGTTTGCGCGCGGTTGCGCGCAACGAATCCCGGAAGCGCGACCGGCTACATCCACGGCGCCTTCTGTTTGCATGAGATCGGGCGCACGCTGGAGGCCAAGGAGCTTCTTGTCGGCGGTCCATCGACTCTGCAGCACGAGCCGACCTATCATTACAATCTCGGTTGTTACGACGCGGTGCTCGGCAATCTCGATGAAGCGGCCCGGCACCTTGAAACTAGTTTTGAAATGGACAATAAGTTCAGGGAAATCGCGAAATATGACCCGGACCTGAAAGCGGTTCAGGATTTGCTGGGCAAATGACGATAGACGAATCAGACGCCCGTCGCGTTCAAGGCATCTTCGAATGCAACTTCGTGCGAGGCGCGGAGGTTGGCGCCTCGGTGGCCGTGTGGCAGGAGGGGCGGGAGTCGTTTTGCTTCTGCAGTGGGTGGAGAGACGCCGCGCGGAAGGTGCCTTGGACGCCTGATACGATGGTGCTCGTATGGTCAGCGACCAAGGGGCTTTCCAGCGCCTGTGTGCTCCACGCGCTGGAAGGATCGGGTTGCGACCTTTCAACGCGGGTATCGGACTTTTGGCCGGAATTTGGGCAGAGCGGCAAACAGGACGTGACTGTCGGCGAGGTCGTTTCCCATCGGGCTGGTCTCTCGGCGCTCCTCGATAAGACGGCTGCGGTTCTCGACCATGATGCCGTAATTCGCGCCATCGAATCGCAGGCGCCCCTTTGGGACAGCCGCGACGAACATGGCTATTCCCCGCGCCTATACGGCTTCCTTGCTGAAGAATTCCTGCGCCGCCTTACCGCGAAACCCCTTGGCCAATACTGGCAGGAGAACTTCGCCGAACCTATGGGCCTTGATCTCTGGATCGGTTTGCCGGAGTCGCTTCACGATCGTGCCGCCCAGATGATCGCCGCGCGCGCAGGTTGCGGCGACGACGAGTTTTCACAAGCCATGGCAACCCCGGGCTCGCTCACTCGCGAAGCGTTTTCCACCCCCTCGGGCGCGATGTCCCCCTCCGCCATGAACTCCCCTGACCTGCGCTCCGCGAGCCTGCCCTCGCTTGGGGCAATCGGCAGCGCTGACTCGCTGGCGAAGTTCTACGGCATGCTCTCCCTTGGAGGCATTTGGGACGGGCGGCGGTACTTCTCCGAACGCGCGATCAATTGGATGACCACGCGCCTCGCCCAGGGATTCGACAAGACGCTGCGAACGGAAACAGCGTTTTCCGCCGGGTTTATGATGGACCCCCTCAACGATTCCGGTCAGAAAAAGCGCCATCTCTTCGGACCTTGCCTCTCCGCGTTCGGCCATCCTGGCGCGGGAGGAAGCCTCGGGTTTGCGGATCCTGAGAACCACCTCGGATTCGCTTATGTCATGAACCAGATGGAATCTGGCGTTCTGCCCAAGTCGCGAGCGCTTGCGCTGGTCCATGCTCTTTACGATTTTCCGTGACTTGTGTTGACACTTTCGGGCAAACAACTAACCTTCCAATCCCGCTTGGCGCGGTGATCATGGCAAACTCAGAAGTCATCCTTACGGAAAGCATCCCAAACCTCGGCGCGGAAGCCGATATCGTGAAGGTGCGTCGCGGCTTCGCACGAAATTTCCTGATCCCGCAGGGCAAGGCACTTGAAGTCACGCCGAGTTCGCTTCGAAGAATCAATCACTTGCGTGCCAAGCGCGCCGAACGCGAGGCGCGCGAACTCAACGCGGCGGAGCAGCTCGCCGCCAGGATCAATAAGCTCGTCCTGAATTTCACGCTCGAGACTGGAGAGACCGGAAAGGCCTTCGGTTCGATCACAGCCAAGGATCTCCACGACCGTCTCGTTCAGGAACTCGGCAATGTCGAGTTGCCAAAGCATGCGGTTTCGCTCGACAAAGCCATCAAGGAGAGCGGCGAGCAGGAAGTTGAAGTAAAGCTTGCTCACGATGTGTCAGCGAAGCTCCACATAAGAGTCCTGACCCCCAAGCGCCCTTCAGCCGAAGAGGCGCAGGAGTCGGAGTCTTCGAAAAAAGCACCCCGCAGGAAGGCCACACCGAAAACTTAGCAAATGGCATCTGATTCTCCGGCCCAGTCCGTAGAGAATCCCGTGAAAGCCGGCGGGCCAGGCACAGGCAAGTTTCGGAGGACCGGGCGCTCTTACTCCCAAAAGAGCGGAGCTTATTTACCAGATATTCACAGGTCCCTTCCCCAGAGCCTTGACGCGGAGAAGGGACTCCTTGGTTCCGTCCTCCTTGCCCCGGGGCGGGTCCTGGACGAGTGCATCCAGCATCAGGTCAGCGAGAAATACTTCCATCATCCAGCTCACGCGAGGATCTTCACGGTGCTGGTTGATATGCGCGAGACCGGCAAACCGATCGACCTGATTTCGCTGACACAGCTTCTGCAGGACCGCCACCTTCTCGAGGAGGTCGGCGGCGCGGCCGCGGTCACCGACTTGTTCACATTCGTTCCCACGGCGAGCAACGCCGCTTACTATCGGGAAATCCTTCGCGAAAAGTTCCTCCTGCGCGCCATGATCGAAACGTGCACGGAATATGGTTCGCGCGCGTACGAAGAACAGGGCGACGTCCAGCTGCTGCTGGATGAGGTTGAGCAGAAGATTCTGGCCATCGGCGATGACCGCTTCCGAGTCGCGGTTCCCGAGATGAAGGACCTCGCGATGGAAGCGCTCGATAGCATTGAGAAGCTGTTCCAGAATCGGGGCGCGTTGACCGGGTTGCCCACCGGCTTCAAGGGTATCGACGTGATGACGAACGGAATGCATGCGGGGGAGATGATCGTCATCGCCGCGCGCCCTTCGATGGGAAAGACCGCTCTGGCAATGAATATCGCCGAGCATGTAACGATCGAGGCTGGAAAACCGGTCGGCGTTTACAGCCTGGAAATGAGCACCCAACAGCTCATGCAGCGTCTCCTGTGCTCCCATGCCCGGGTGGATCTCAAAAAAATCCGCGACGGCTTCATCGGGAAGCACGATATGACGAATTTGATCCAGGCCACGACGAAACTCTCCGAGTGCAAGATGTTTATCGACGACACGCCCGGGCTGGGAATTCTCGAGCTTCGCGCGCGGGCGCGACGGCTTAAGGACCGGCACGATGTGCAGCTGATCGTTATCGATTACCTTCAGCTTCTGCGCTCGCCAAGCAGACGGGCACTGGAAAACCGGCAAGTCGAAGTCGCGGAAATCTCATCGGGTATCAAGGCGCTGGCCAAAGAGCTGAGCGTGCCCATCGTTGTTCTTGCCCAACTCAATCGCAATCCCGAAGCTCGTACCGGCGACAGCAAGGGCCAGCCGCGCCTGAGCGATTTGCGCGAATCGGGCTCCATCGAACAGGATGCCGATCTCGTCGCTCTCCTCTGGCGCGAGGAATACTACGTGGACGACGACGAGGATAAGAAAGACATTGAGGGCAAGGCCGAACTCGTCATCGCGAAGCAGCGAAACGGCCCGATCGGGCGCGTTCCCCTGACCTTTCTCAAGCAGATCACTCGCTTCGAGGATCGGGCCTTCGAACGCGAGGAGCGCGGCCGGTAGGTGGTCTTGGCTATGGACCGGGCGCAGCGCCCCTTTCAGAAGTGGCTCTTCAGGGCCGCAAGAACCCGCTCGATGGGCAATCCGATGACGTTTGTCATTGAGCCTTCGATGCATTCGATCAGCCGCCCATTGTCTTCCTGCGCCGCATAACCGCCGGCTTTGTCCAGGGGATCGATGCTTTGGAGGTATCCCTCAAGATCAACAACCTGCCGCGAGCGGAACTTCACACGCGTGGATTCGACGAAGCGGCAGAGTTTCCGATCGCTTTTCCGGACGAGACAAACACCGGTGAGAACTTCATGAATGCGACCGCAAAGCCGCTCGAGCATGGCTTGCGCTTCGCGCAAGCTGGCCGGCTTCCCGAAGATCTGCCTCTCGAGAGAAACGACAGTGTCTGCGCCCAGAACAATACGCTCGGGGAACTTCGAGGCGACTTCCAGAGCCTTGCGCTCCGCGTTGATCAGGCAAAGTTCTCGCGCCGTCCAGTGCCCGCCGGTGAGTTCTTCAGAGCGCGCCGCTTCGATTTCAAAAGCGATGCCTGCCTTTCTCAGCAGGTCGTGCCTTCGCGGCGATTTGGACGCGAGGAGGAGCGTGTCTTGTGGGACGATCAACGTTCAATCAACGCGGCCACCGTGCGAACCGGCCACTTCTATCGAATGGCGGAGAATTGACACGTCTCGGCGATGCGAAGCCGCGCGATCAAAAGGCATCGTGGCCGTTGGAGATCCCTGTTCCCTCGCGGATGCTGGCAAGCTGTCTGCGGATGCGCCGGGAGGAATCCGGCCGATTGTTGATATTCGCGATAATCCCGACGACGAAGGGTACGATCGTCGCAGCGCCGGCGCCGATGAGCGCAACCGCGGTGCGCTGGCGCGAACTCGGATCGAACTTGTCAGCGATCAGGAGGCCGACACCGAAGCCAACGGCAGCCTGGGAGAGCGCCACGATGCCCGTTACGGGGAGGTTGTCACCAAATTTATCCAGCGAAATGAAAGACATCTTATTGCGCAACCTAGTTTTGTGGTGTGGGATTTTCAACTGCAAATGGAAACCGCGCGCGTTCTCGGAATCGATCCCGGCGAGGTCCGCGTGGGAGTGGCACTCAGCGATGATCTCGGCATGCTGGCGCACCCCCTCGAGACCATCAATGTTTCCGCCGGGCGGGACCCCTGTGATCGTATCGCCGAACTGGTGAGAGAAAGGGCAGTTCTCGCCGTCGTCGTTGGCGTGCCTCGCAACATGGACGGCTCATTCGGTCCCGCGGCGGAGAAGGCGCGCTCGTTGATCGAGAAGCTTCGCGCTCGGCTCGCTTGCGAAGTCATTCCCTGGGACGAGCGCCTGACAACCGTTTCCGCCCGACGGGCGCTGAGGCATGCCGGAAGAAAAGAAAAGAATCAGCGTTCGGTGATCGATCAGGTCGCAGCTCAAATCCTTCTTCAAAGCTGGCTCGACTCGCAGAAATGAGATTGCTGTTGACCATCGCATACGATGGCGGGCCGTATGCGGGATGGCAGAGCCAGGCTGCGGGCGATGCCGTGCAGGATTTCGTTGAAGAGGCGTTCCGCAGAATTGCACCGCGGCGCGTGTCCGTGCACGGTGCCGGCCGGACGGATTCCGGCGTTCATGCGCTGGGGCAATGCGCGCATGCGGACGTTCCGGGAGGCATGTCTCCCGGGGACTGGCAGCGCGCCTTGAATGCGAATCTGCCTCCTTTGATTCGCGTCGTCGGATTGCGCGAGGTGCCGCGAGAGTTCCACGCGCGCTTTTCTGCGAAAGGGAAGGTTTATCGATATCTCATTCGCAACAGGGCCGTTCTGCCGCCGCACGAATTTGGCCGTGTGTGGCACCTGCCTCAGGCGCTCGATCTCGGAGCACTTCGGCTGGCGGCAAAGGTATTCACCGGACACCACGATTTCACCGCATTCTCCGTCAATCGGGGAAAAGCGGTTCCCGATACTGCGAGAACAGTGCGACGGATTGCCCTTTCAAGCCGGTCGGGCCTCGTAAAGGTGACGTTCGAGGGCGACGGCTTTCTTTACAAGATGGTGCGCATGTTGACGGCGGCAATGGTACGCGTTGCGCGGCGGCGCGAGGATCTTGACGCTCTGCGGCAGCGCCTCGAGCAGGGCGCTCCGAAATGGAACCATGTTGCCCCCGCCGGAGGCCTCTATCTCGTTAGGGTTCTCTATTGACGGTCGCAAATAACAAGGCTTGTAAAGAAACGAAGCGGCCTCGCGAGGATTCGCGGGTTGGTCCGCTAATCCGGGGGTCTCTGATCCGCCGGGCTGGACGACGGTCTGATCTTCACCGCCAGGGTGTCATAGCTGATCTGAAGATTTGCAGCGTCCCCGATATATCGCAGGACCTCCGAAGCCGGTACGTTCTGCAGGCTCAAGGTGACTCGTTCGTTGGCGGTTTGTTCTGCAGGCACCATCCAGACAACGTTCACTGATTGCTTTCCACCGCTCAGTTCGCGAACCCTTTGCGAAACAAAGGCGACGGCCTCCCGGACTGTTACGTCGTGAAAATCCACGGCTGGGATGACGATCTTCTTCAGAGCGCCCTCAAGACCAGACCCTCCTTTCTCGCGCTGCGCTATGGCGCGCAGGTAGTTTCGCGCCGCGGGATTCTTTGGGTCGATGGAGAGGAGGGATTCGAAAAGCGATTTCGCCGTCGCGTAATCGCCGGCCTGAAACGCCCGGATGGCTTCAGCCTGCACCTCGCTTTGCTGCGCCTCCAAGGAGGGGAGCGCAAGAATTAAGAGGAGAATCGCAAAGGCCCTCTTCATTCTTCCCATTCTTGCACGAGGGGCCGCGCACTTCAATCCGCGCGCAGCTTGAACAAGATAGGTCATCTGTTAGCGTGCGCGGGGAGATGCGGAAGAGGCGTGTTCTTTTCTTAATGTTGTTAGCTTCCGTCTTCGCTTGTCTACCGTCGCTTCGCGGTCAATTAACCGAGGAAGAAAAGAAGAGGCTCTTTCTTAAGGCCCGCGAAGACATACGGCCCGTTCCGCGGCCGAGCCCGTCCGCTACACCGCGCCCCAAGCCGAAGACCGCTCCGACGCCGGCGCCTTTGCCGCCCTCGACGCCAAAGCGAGTGCGCGAACCCGAGGAAGGGGAGCCGTCGCCGCGCCCGAGGCCGACCGCAACTCCTGCTCCAACGCCGACTGCAACGCCGAAAGGATCTCCCACGCCTGACGTGATTCCGTTGGAGTCGCCGGTGCGGTCACCTTCCCCAACACCCGCGCAGACTCCCCGGGGCGTGACGCCTCGCGGCGAACGGCTCGACGCGCCCATCCTGATCGAGAAGTCGGGGTTGGAGGAAGATCAAGGCCTTGAACCGGCGCCCAGATCCGGTGGCGGCTGGACCAGGCGATGGCGTTATCTTACGCCCGCGGTACGCAGGGCAATCGACCAGGCAAAGGTGAGGAAAGGCCGGTGGAAGTATATCATTGTTCATAACAGCGGCACCCGGCAGGGAAATGCCCGCATTTTCGATCGGTATCATCGCAGGGTCCGCAGGATGCAGAACGGCCTCGCCTATCACTTTGTGATCGGCAACGGGCGCTCGTCCGGCAATGGCCAAATAGAAATCGGTTCGCGCTGGACAAGGCAGATTAACGGCGGCCACGTGGCGAGCGACTACCTCAATAACATCGCAATCGGAATTTGCCTTGTCGGCGACCTGAATCGGCAGGTGCCAACACAAGCCCAGCTCGCCGCGCTCGATGAGCTCGTCACCTACTTGCGCGGTCGGGTGGGAAGGGTCAGGGGGAAGCAGGCCATCGTCTTGCCACACAAGAAAATCAATCCGAGACCAACGGACTGCCCGGGTGATCGCTTTCCTTATGGCTGGCTGCGGCGAAGGTTTGGTTCGTAACTTATTCGACATGAAAATCGGCATTACTGGGGCTACGGGGTTTATTGGATCGCGCGTGGCGGCGCTTTGTCGCGGCGGGGGGCATGAAACAGTGAGCTTTTCGAGGCGTCCCAAAGCAGGCGCACGGCTCTTCCGCCTGGACGCGCCTCCCGATCTGAGCGGTCTGGATGCAATCGTAAACCTGGCCGGGGAACCCATCTTTGGTTTATGGACGGCGGAGAAAAAGCGTCAGATCCGGGAAAGCCGCGTCGCTGGCACGCAGCGAATTGTCGAAGCCATTGAGGCGATGGCTGAGCGGCCCCGTGTCTTGATCAACGCCTCCGCCATCGGCTTTTACGGTGACACCGGCGAAACATTGGTCGACGAATCGTCGCCAGCAGGACGTGGATTTCTCGCCGACGTCTGTCGGGACTGGGAAGGAGAAGCGAAGCGCGCGGAATCGCACGGAGTCCGTGTTGTTTTCGTGCGCATTGGTTTCGTGCTGGGTTCCGGCGGCGCGCTCAAGCTCATTGGGCCGATTTTCAAATTGGGTCTTGGCGGAAAGCTTGGAAGCGGAACACAATGGATGAGCGGCGTGCACGTTGACGACGTCGCGGGAATAGCCGTCTGGGCCATTGAACACGAGGGAATCAACGGCCCTGTCAATGCCGTCATGCCGGCGCCGTTTCGTAACTTGGAGTTTACCAAAGAGCTGGCGCGAAGTGTCGCGCGGCCGGCAATAATTCCGGCCCCGGCATTTGCGTTGCGTTTGGCGCTTGGCGAGCTCTCCCATCCTATGCTCGAGAGCTGTCGGGTCGCACCGCGCGTCGCGCTGGAGGCCGGTTACAAATACCGGTTTCCAACTCTGCCTGCGGCCCTCTCAAGCGCAGTCCGCTGACGCAAAGTAGTCATTCCTGGCCAAGTCGCGAGTCCGCCTCCGACAAATTGCACCTTCGCTCCCCTAACCTCGGTGCTCACTCGACGGCGATCGGAGCTCTGGCGTTGATAGGTGTGAGCACCAGAGGAAAGATCGACGGTAAATTTTTTTGCAAGTCCGGGCGAATTGCCCGTATAGGCGTACAGGGAGTTTTGTGAGGGGCGAGGAATGGACATAACGCAGGCAGTTGGAGCGCGGACACTGACTATGCAACGTGGTCCTGGACGATCACAACGCCCGACCTGCGAACTGTCGTTACCTCGACTCGTTTTGCCATCGAGGCGCCGCGCTCGCGGTCGATTCCGAGGCGACTTCGCGGGTCCGCTCCGGCGCCGCGAGCGTGGTTTTACCAACGTGGGAACTCGTTGGAGCACTCGACTTTTACCCGGCAGACGGATAATCAAGTGCTCTCCAGGGGAATAACGTGATCTCAGCGACTTTTTTCGATTTGGGCGACACACTCGGAGTGCCTGTGCTCTCCGTTGATCACAGGTTGGAGCGCTTCGAGCCGTTTCAGTTCGCGCAGCTGGTATTGAAGGAACTTCGCGAGAAAGGAATGCGTTTGGGAGTTATTTCCAATACCGGCGAGGAGCCGGGAGCGCGCATGAACGAGGTGCTCGAAGAGTGTGGGTTGCTCGATTCCTTTGAGCCGACCCTGCTCATTTACAGCAAGGACGTAGGGCTCAAGAAGGACTCCCCGAAGATCTTTGATTATGCGGCGAAAGCCGCCGGGCTGGGCGAGACGCCGGAGCAATGCCTGTTTGTGGGAGAGGATGCGACGGAGCGTGGGCACGCTCTGACGGCCGGTTGGCGCGTTTGCCCGCATCCCCTTTTGATCGGCGAAGTGCTCGCAGGGGAGGAACTCCGGTATGCACGAATCCAGGCACCCGCCGGCCGGGAGCGTCAGTCTTGGGCCGGGACCCTCAGTCGGTTCCCGGTTGTGCCCCTACATGTCGATGGAGTCGGGGGTTCCTTGGTCTACGTGCTCACCAGCCAGCGCACGGTAGCCGATCTCATGAACGCCCAGTTCCACGTCGCGATGCTGGGTGAGCCGGATAGCCCGCTGCGCACCGAGCTTTATCTGCTTCGTGACGACCAGGCCAAGGCGACCGGTTGGATGGATACCCAAGGAGAGGCGCAAAAATTGTTCGCGAAGGCGGATACAGCGCGCACAGTTCTCGAATCTGGCGAAGGCAAGATTTTGGTCGCGCTTCCGCCGGAGGTAAGCCTCTCAAGCATTCACTTTGAGAATGCTCAGCACGGGCACACGTTACGCTTGATGGCCGATCCGCATCTGCTCGACTCGCCAGCGCCGGGCGTAGCGCCGCTCGAACGCCCCGGGACGGCTTTTGCCACACCGCTTGTGAGCGATGAAGAGGCCACCGTGTGGTCGACACTCACCGCAGACAAAATTCAAGATCGGGTGGAACGATTCACCGGACAAAGACCCTTGCATGCCGCAGCCACCGATCGAATTCGCAGCAGGCACGTCGCGCACGCGGACAACGCCACCGCGGTTGCGGCGCTCGGCAGGGAACTTGGCGAGATTTCTCCAGACCGCCTGAACGTTCGCCTTCATCAGTTTAGTCACCAAAGCCTCACCCTCCATAACGTTGTGGCGGAGCTCACTGGACAGTCGCCTGAATTGGTTTTGGTGTCCGCCCATCTGGACTCGATTGCGATGCCCGGAAATCCTGTCAATGACCCGGCGCCCGGGGCGGACGACGATATGAGCGGAGTGGCTGGGGTGTTGGCGATCGCCGAGTGCATCACGGCGCTCTCAGCCGCCCATGGGGCTCCTGAGCGAACGGTGCAGTTCGTTCTTTTCAACGATGAGGAGAATGGACTGGTAGGCAGCAGGGCCTACGCCCGGCAGCTGCGAGCTGCCGGAGCGCAGATTGCAGGAGTCTTCCAGATGGACATGATCGGCTTCAATCAGGCGGATCCGCGCACCTGGGAGATCCACGTCGGGTTTGCCGCGTCGCCGGAGACAGAAGCGCGTTCCCTGCCTTTGGCGGACTTGATAAAACGGGTCGTGCCACATGTCTCGCCCTCATTGCCGGAACCACAAATATTCGGCCCCGGGGAGGAAGATCCTGCGGATGAGCGCAGCGATCACGCTTCATTTCAGGCGCACGGCTATCCTGCCTGCATCACTTCGGAAGATTTCTTCGTTGGCCCGGGTTCGGATGCCTCCGAGCCCGAGGGAAACCCCAATTACCACAAGCGCGAAGATACCTTTATCGATGCCGTTTATACGGCGGACATCGCCCGTTCAGTGGGTGCGGCGGCATGGGCCGTTGCGACCGGGCGTTTTGATCAGTAGCCCCGGCTCAACGAGCCGCGTGGCGGTTCCCAAGATGGAGCAATTATGAAACGAGAATTAGATACGAGAAAAGAATCCAACGATGTGTTTGGCAGGCCGCTTGAATCGCGAGAAACGCGAGGCGCGGTCGTGCCGAGTGCGGCGGCCGGCCTCGCGATGTCGGCCATGGCACCACAGGCGACGCTTGTCGACAAAGCGCTCGCATTCGTGCAGAGCCAGCCCGCCGCGTTCGGTTTTGCGCCCGGCGAGCCCGCTGAGTTTGTGCCTGATCCCACTGTCCAGCACGCCAGCTCGGGCGCCGCCGCTGTGCATATTCACCAGCACTACCACGGCCTTCCCGTCTTCGGCATGGCGCGGACAGTTCGCTTTTCGACTCAGGGCGACGTCATCGATGCCTCGGGAGCGAGCGCCGCGATTCCTCCGGGATTGAGCACCGAGCCAGCGCTTTCGGCGATCGACGCCGTAAGTCGGGTTGCTGCGCACCTCGCCGCAAGCGGCGGTGAGATAGTGAAGGATAAGTTCGGCCAGGAGTCGCAGGTGCCCACGCTTCAGGCGAATGGCTACACGCCGGAGGTTGTGACGAGCTTTAATCTGCCGAGCCGCCCGACCGTGGTGTCGCAGGGGCCGTTTGAGAAACCTGTCCCTGCTCACCTGGTTGTCTTTCTGCACCCGGCGAAACCGCGCCTGGCGTGGCATATCGTCGCGACCCTTCCCAATTACACAGACCAGTACGTCGCTATCGTTTCGGCCGATGATCAGCCGGGCGAGATCCTCTATTGCGTCAGCGCAATTGACCGCATTCTGGCTCGCGGCACGGTATTCGAACTCAATCCGGGCCTCCGGCCGCGCGCGACAGTTTCTTTTCCGCGTCCCATCGCTGATTATCCGGTGCTGCCGGGCGCGCCACTGGCTGGTTTCCCGGGGGATTGGGTAACTGACGGGAAAACGACGGGAAATTCAACTCGCGCGACTCTGGGCTTCGGGACTCAGACACTCAGCGGCAGCCTGCAGGACGGAATCGCCATTTTCGAGCCGCAGAGCGATTCGGGCGACGATCAGAAGCTCCTGAACATTTTCTACTTCTGCAACTACATGCACGACTTTCTCTTCATCCTCGGATTCGACGAGGCGGCGGGAAATTTCCAACAGGTTAACTTTACCAACACCGGGCTTGGCGGTGATCCTGTTCGGGCGCGGGCGCATCCCGGTCCGGTATCCGGCACGGCAAACATGGCAACGTTTCCGGACGGTCAGCCGCCGGTGATGAACATGGGCCTCGTATCGAGCACCAATCGCCATACCGCCTTCGATGCCGATGTGGTTTTCCACGAATACGTTCATGGCCTTACCAATCGACTCGTTGGTGGCCGCCTGAACGCGCACGCGCTCGACGAGCCGCAAAGCAGCGGCATGGGCGAAGGATGGAGCGATTACTATGCTCTGACAGTCACCAGCTTTGTGACCGGAAACGAGAAGGTCGTTACCGGTGATTGGGTCGTGAATAACTCACAAGGCATCCGGCTGGCGCCGTATGACGACAACTACCCCACCAAGTTTGGTGGCATTGGCAGCTTTACTGATGAGCATGACGTCGGCGAGGTCTGGTGCGCCGCGCTCATGATGATGACGCGAAAAGTGCGGCAGGCATTGGGCAGCGATCAGGATGGTTACCGTATCTGTTGGCAGATTGTGACGGACGGCCTCAAGCTCACGCCAGCCAATCCCAGCTTCCTGGATGCGCGCGACGCCATCCTGCTGGCGCTCGATCAGTTGAAGAGCGCGGGGAGAGTCTCGGCAGAAACACATCAAGCAGTGCGCCGCGCCTGTTGGGAGGCTTTCGCCCGCTTCGAAATGGGCGTCAACGCATCGTCAAATGGCCCCGCCCTGGACGGCGTCATTCCCGATTCGACACTTCCCGCGGATCTTTAGACTTAGGTTAAGACCGGTCAAACTCGGCAGAGGATTGTGCGGCCAGCCGGAGACCGTGGGACTCAGCTCGCCCAGGGACGCAAGCGGTTTGTTCGAACTCGTGCGCCATTCGCAGCTCGGTTAGCGTTCAACGGGAGGAAATACGATGGAAGACGAATATGCTTCGATGACAGACCTCTATGGCGATCCGGCAAACATAGAGGGAACAACCTACGGCAAGCGCTGGAGGCGGCACGAATGGATTCAGATCGTGGAAGCTCAAGCTACCGACAATGCCGAAGGTCAGAAGATCGTTCTGGCGGTTCATGGAGGCGGAATTGAAGGCGCTACGAGCGAAATCGCTCTCGCCGTCGCGGGTTATCATCCCGCGACCTTCGCGCAAGCGACGGATTGCCTCGGTCTTCACGACTTTTGGATTTTCGAGGGCCTGTTGAGTGGGGGTAATGGCAGGTTGCATGTCACTTCCACCAATTACGATGAGCCCATTGCGTTGAAACTGGTTCAGATTTCGAAGCGGTGCCTATCATTGCATGGCTTGAGTGACCCTGCTGCCAACGGGAAAATTCAGATCGGAGGGCTCGATATTGAGCTAAGCAATATTGTCCTGGAGGAATTGACCGCAGCCGGAATACCCGCCGCTATTAGCGACGACGAAGACACGAACGGCAGCAATCTCGACAACATTTGCAATAAGACCGCGAGCAGTGCCGGCGTGCAGCTAGAAATGGGATTTACTTATCGTGCGGCGCTGTTTGCTCCCGGCTGTAACACCAGAGAATTGCGTAAGAACAACACGAATGCCAACTTTTGCAAATTGGTCACCGCGTTGAGAAAGGCCATGAGTCGCGTAGTTTGAGGTGCCGGCCACGCCCGCAAGGTGGCGCCATTGCTTTCGTTCACGACTTGAGTCGTGGCATTCCCAGGACCGCAGACCTCGGGAGATTTTTGGGGCGGCCAGAACCGAAAACCGCTCGTTAGGGCGTTATGGTTTCTAGGGACCTCGTTGGGGGATCAAGCTGGGCGAGCGGTCGCTACTTCGACTGTCGGATCGCCCGGCCCGGTGTCTCCGTTCTTGCATTTTTGCCAGTTCCATTCCGCGATTTTTGGGCGGGGCGTTCGTCGCGAGCGTGCTCAGGAGGCGACCGGAGATCGCCGTGACGTCGGCGACGGCTGCGAAGAAAGCGGCTTCATTGACCTTTGACGGCTTGTTGAAACCACTGATCTTTCTAACGAATTGAAGTGAGGCCGCCTGGATCTCTTGCTCCGTCACGGGCGGTTCAAAATTGAAGAGGGTCTTGATGTTTCTGCACATAAGCGTTCTTGAGAGCCTATTCGGTGATCTC